>JAJRTM010000048.1 GCA_024278285.1 Planctomycetota bacterium | reverse complement strand
GAATACAGGCCGGCTTCGTCGATGTTATCCAGAAATGAGGAGAGCTGATAATACTCGTGTTGCGTGATCGGATCGTACTTGTGCGAATGACACCGGCAGCACAGAAGTGTCATCCCTAAAAAGGCAGTGCCAATCGTTTCGGTGCGGTCTGCAACATACTCGACACGAAATTCTTCGGGCGTACTGCCCCCTTCCACTTTTTGTGGATGTAGCCGATTGAAAGTGGTCGCCAGAATTTGATCATCCGTCGCATTCGGAAGCAGGTCGCCTGCAAGTTGTTCGACGATAAATTGATTGTAAGGCATGTTCTTATTGAAGGAACGGATCACCCAATCTTTCCACGGCCAGACGTAGCGGTCGCGGTCCACCTGATAGCCGTAGGTGTCGCTGTAGCGCGCGACATCAAGCCATTCGGTTGTCATCCGCTCGCCATAACGCGGGGAAGCGAGTAAGCGATCTACCAGTTTTTCGTAGGCATTCGGCGAGTCATCAGCCAGAAAGGCATCGATCTGTTCAAGAGTTGGAGGTAAGCCCGTAATGTCGAACGTCACTCGGCGAATCAGTCGTTCTTTACTTGCAGTTTGATTTGGCTGCAACTGGTTTTGTTCCAGGTTCTTCAAGACGAAATGATCAATCGGATTGCGTACCCATTTTCCATTTTTCACTTTGGGAACATCAACCGGTTTAAGCGGTATGAAGGACCACTGCCCTTCGTACTCTGCCCCGGCTTCGATCCACTTTGTTAATAACGCAATTTCTTTTTTCGTTAGTTTCTTTTTTGTGCGGGGCGGCGGCATCACTTCTTCGGGATCAGTTGTATGCAGCCTGTTGAGCAATTCGCTTTCTTCCGGTTTGCCGGGAACGATGGCCAGAAATTCGATTGCTGTTTCGCGATCATCCAGGCGTAAATCCGCTTCGCGATGATCTTCGTCCGGACCATGGCAGAAATAGCAATTTTCCGAAAGGATCGGACGAATATCCTGATTGAAATCAGGAGGCGAATCCGGTTCAGCCGCTTCAGTTAATGAGGCGACCATACTGAATAAAAGCAGTAAGGCGAACAGGCTCATCCATTGTTGTCGCAAAAACATGACTATTCTCTCAATTATTTATTATTCCAGGCGAGCCGGGGGTGTTAACCCCCTGGTGGCTCTGCCATTGTTTACCGGCAACCAATTTTGAAAAATGCTCACCAACATAATCACTCGAAAGTTACCAGGGTCATTACTGACCCGGCTCGCCTGGTTCTATTTTAACTCAGAATTTCTTTAATCGGGTGATGATCTTCCACGCCGGTTAATCGGAAGTTGAGGCCGTTCGCCTTGAAGGTTAAACGGGTGTGATCAATCCCCAAAGTGTGCAAAATGGTTGCTTGAATATCATGCACGTGTGCCGGCTTTTCAATCGGATGGAAACCGAGTTCGTCGGTCGCACCGTATGTAATCCCCGGCTTAATTCCCGCCCCGGAAAACCACATCGAAAACGCCTGCGGATGATGATCCCGCCCCATGCTTCGTCCCAGCGCTGCACTTGCTTCGACCATTGGCGTGCGGCCAAATTCGCCTCCCCAGACAATAAGCGTGTCTTCCAACAAGCCGCGTTGTTTCAAATCTTGAATGAGTGCAGCGGTTGCCTGATCCGTTTTTTTGCACTGTCCCTTGACGCCCCCTTCGACATTACTGTGATGATCCCAGCCGGAATGATAAACCTGAATGAACCGCACGCCACGCTCGGCTAATCGTCGCGCCAGCAAACAGTTATTCGCAAACGCGGCGGCTGGCTTTTTGAGGTCTGCCCCGTAAGCATCGAGTGTTGCTTTCGATTCCTGAGAAAACTCCATCAATTCCGGAGCGCGTGACTGCATTCGAAACGCCATTTCATAAGCATCGATTCGCGTTTTAATTTCGGGATCGTGCAATTGATCGTATTGAAGCAGGTTCATCGAGCGGATCAGATCGAGAGATTCCCGCTGAGCTCGTTTATCGATTCCTTTCGGGTTCGAAACATGCAGAATCGGATCACCCTGCCCGCGAAATGGAACCCCCTGATGTTGCGAAGGCAAAAAACCGGCTGACCACATTCCAGAGCCACCACTCAAGCTACCTCCACTTTTCAGGACGACAAATGTAGGCAGGTCGTCTGCTTCGTTGCCCAATCCGTAACTGAGCCAAGCCCCCATGCTTGGACGTCCGGGAATTCCAAAACCGGTATTGATAAACAGTTGAGCCGGCGAGTGATTGAACAGGTCGGTATGCACCGAGCGAACCAGCGTGATATCATCCGCCACTTTTGCCAGGTGAGGCAGCGTTTCGGAAAGTTCCAGTCCCGATTCTCCATGTTTGGCAAATTTGAAACGTGGCCCAAGCACCGCGGCATCTGGCTGAATGAACGCATACCGTTGCCCTTTGATAACCGAAGGCGGAATCGGTTTCCCTTCCAGTTCTTTCAGCTTCGGTTTGTTATCGAACAACTCCAGTTGACTTGGCGCACCAGCCATGAACAAATAAATAACTCGCTTCGCTTTGCCTGTAAAATGAGGCACGCCGGGCAAGCCCCCGTGCTGAGCCGCCTGAGCCGTTTTCCCGGAATTAAGGGAACCAGCCATCAGCGAAGCCAACGCAATTTTGCCCAGCCCAACCCCGCAATCCCGAAACAGATGCCGCCGGGTTCGTATCGATAAAATATCGTTTTGTGTCATGTTCATGATGATACTCTTAACTTGGATAAACCGGAATCAACAATTTATGAACGAGGGTAGCCCGACCACTTCAGTGGTTGGGTGCCGTCAGGCACAAGATGCTCGCGCCATGTGCTTTCGATAACATTGAAACTGCCAATATAAAAGGAAACCACATGGCGCAAACCTCTTGTTTCTACGCAACCCAACCGCTAAAAGCGGATGGGCTACCCAGTTTCATTTTTTTCTTGAAGTCTGTTTTGTCAGGCACAGCCTGACCTACGCACCCTACTGTTATGCTTTAAGTAATTTTCGTAGTGCTGGTTCGAAAACTTCGGCGTGCCGATAAAAACCGAGATCGGACGGATGTGAACCGTCGGTGGTGTCGTCGCGATCTTCGCCGAGTAATGTTTCTCCTTTGATGTAGGCCATTTTTTTGAAGCCTGCTTTCAATAAATTCTGGTACGCTTTCTGAAACTCAGCCCGGCTGGTCGCGTGTCGTTTTTGATTGCGTAGCAGAAACGGCGTATTCGGATACGTGCGATCTTCGACCATCAGAATCGGTGTTTCTGGATGGGCTTGACGAAGTTGTTTGACGAACGGTTCGGTCCGCTCTGCGACTTCTTTGGCAACCATGTTCGGCAGGCAATCGAGGATATACACGGCTGGATCCAATTCACACATGAAATTGCCCACTTCTTTTTCCAGTTTGCCGTTGCCGGAAAAACCGAGGTTGATAATCGGCATGTTCAAGCGACGCCCCAAAATCGCAGGATGAGGCATGCCCGGTCGAGACGCACAGGCGCCGTGTGTGATCGATGTTCCATAAAAAACGAGCGGTTTCTCTTTACGTGGTTCCAGTGGTTCAAAAGAGCAACCGGCTGGCACGCCGATCTTCAAGAATTCGGTGCCGTTATAAAGAGGAAGATAAACGGTGTACGTTCTCTCTCCGGGGATGATGCCGGAAATGATCGCTAACTTCATTTCCTGCTTGTTCGGTTTTGTCACCGCGAGCCAGCGAGTGTTTCCCTTGTCGTCTTCTGCATATAAATCGAGTCCCGAAACACCGGTCGCGGGCATGTGGGGCATCGCCAAGCCAGCAGAGGTCACTTTGTAATGGGCGTGAATTGAAGTTGAATCGGTACGAAAGCGGACGAGCATTCCTGCACTGTGCCGTGACAGACCCCAGACGGCTGAGCGAACTTTTCCCTTGGCACGGGCGGGCAGGCGGTCGAAATATTTTTCCGTATCGTCCCAGCCACGGCCTTCCACCCCCCAGTCTCTCACATCGTGCCAGGCGATCTCACCCTTGGCAACGTTCGCTTTTGCTGATTGTTGACCACCAGAAAGAAGAGAGCCAACTGCCAGTGCAGACGCGGAGTGTGTGAGAAAACTTCTGCGAGATATCATCGCCTTGCGTTCCTTAATTACGTTGAGCAAAATGCTTGCTCAATCAGGAAAACTGATCACCAATGCGACGGATCTACAGGCGGGAGGCCAATTCCTGACCGTTTTTTTGCGGAAAGGATAGCTCAATAAGGCAGGCTGCCACGAGATCTTCGCGACAGGATAATTATAACGGAATAAATCAAAGAACTCAAATGAATTCGTGCCGGGGAGTAGACTCAAATGGAACAAGGGAACCTCCTATTAATACAATAAATGTGGATTGAACGGAGAGTAGACATTCTTGTCTGCTTTTAATAAGGCCTGCCCAACCGAAACAGACCGGAATGTCTGTGCTCCTTTTGAATTAATAGAGGCTCCCACAAATGAATCGTTCAATAAGTTCCAGATCACTTTTTAATCGAGAAACAGATTGGTAGACTTCGATGACTTTCTGGAATGGGGCGAATGATGATTCGTAGGTTAGGGTCGCTCGAACAATTACTGTCGTCTTTTCAATCTCTCGTTTAAGTCGTGTATTCATCTCTGTTGTGAAATGAGACAGTAATTATTCGAGTGCTCCTTATTTCTTCTCGTTTCCGGTTTTTTCGGATTGGGAACTGCCCGTTGTCGAGTGACACTTTTTGTGGAGAAATTTAAGAAAGTGCAATACGGAATCCTGTTTTTTGGGTTTAATGCCCTGTTAGAATAACGAATTCTCAAAACAAATCGTAATCCTGCCTGTTGATTCCTGCCGTTGCTTGAAACTAAGCGAGAGATATCTATCTATGAAATATGTAATCTGGGGACTTGTCCTGTTACTGCTCGTCCTTCACCAGGATTTTTGGTTCTGGGATGATGCAACACTTCTGTTTGGTTTTATGCCGATTGGGTTGGTTTATCACGCGGGGATTTCTGTCGCTGCAGCGGCTACGTGGTTGCTGGCGACCATTTACATCTGGCCGGTCGATGTTGCTGAGGATGCTCCTGTTTCACCTGAAAATAACGGAGGTGAAGCGTGATTCAGTTAACGATTATTTCTATCTATCTGGTGTTGTTGTTGATTCTGGGAATCTTTTCCAGTCGGCTGTTCAAAGGGACCAGTAAAGATTACATGCTGGCGAGCCATTCGATTGGTCCGTTTTTATTATTGATGTCAATCTTCGGCACCACGATGACCGCGTTTGCGCTGGTCGGTTCCAGCGGCGAAGCGTACAAGGAAGGGATCGGCGTTTACGGAATGCTCGCCAGCTCTTCCGGGATTATTCATTCGCTTTGCTTTTTTGTACTTGGCGTGAAGGTTTGGACGCTGGGGAAAAAATATGGATACACGACACAAATTCAATTTTTCCGGGATCGTCTTGAAAGCGACAAGATCGGGATCTTGCTCTTTCCAATTTTGATCGGGCTGGTCATTCCGTATTTGCTGATTGGCGTGATGGCTTCTGGGGCGGTTGTGAACAGCGTGACCGAAGGTGCGTTTGCAACGAGCTTTGCTCATTACGATTACGGCATTCCGCCCTGGCTGGCTTCGTTGGTAATATGTGGCGTTGTTCTCGTTTACGTTTTCTTCGGCGGCATGCGCGGGACCGCGTGGGCGAATACTTTTCAAACACTCGTCTTCATGGTCCTTGGTGTTGTCACGTTCTACATTATCGCTGAGGATTTGGGAGGACTTAAAGCAGCCAGTGAAGCAGTTGTCAAAAAGAATCCTTCCAAACTGATGCGATCCGTTGCCCCGGAAGATCAGGCACGGTACGAAAAATCGTTTGCGCAGTGGACCACGATGGCGAAATACAATTTCGCCTCCAAAAAGCTGAAATCAATTTCTCTTACCGCTGAGCAGAAAAAAGAGGCGTACGCCGCCTTCAAACCGCGTATGCCCAATTGGAAATTGAAAGCGGAAACAATTTTCGCAAAGAAAAACGGATTACTGAAACAACTTTCGATTGCACAAATCAACGATGCTTACGTCTGGCAGGATGACCGTATCCCGCCGGAAACAATACCGGAGGACTGGGACAAAGCCGAACTGACACACGAATCGATACAGCAGTATCCACGCAAAGCGGGAGCAGAAACGGCGGGATATAAAATCTTCGCTGATAAAATTGGTCACCCGAAAAAACTGATGGATCCAGAGAACCCGAAAGCGGGAACATTTTGGACACGAAAAAAAGCACGCGGCGTTTACCGCGCCACCAAATGGGCGCCCGATGCACCGCATCATCTCGATCCGTGGAAATTTTTGACGTATCTTTTTGTGCCGCTGTCTGTGGGAATGTTTCCGCACCTGTTTCAACATTGGCTGACCGCAAAAAGTGCCAGCAGTTTCAAATTGCCAGTCGTGGCTCATCCAATTTTCATTATGATCGTTTGGGTTCCTTGTGTGCTGGTTGGTGTCTGGGCAACGTCTGCAGAACTGAATGGCAGAGCGATGTTCCCGCCGCATTTTCCTCCCAATGCAGTTTTGGCGTCGATGGTGAAGATGATCACAACGCCTGTCTTAACCGGATTTTTGACCGCAGGGATTCTCGCAGCGATCATGTCTTCGCTGGATAGTCAATTTCTGTGTGTCGGCACCATTTTTACCGAAGATATCGTTGTTCATTATGGCGGCAAAAATCGTTTTAATGATAAGCAGATTATTGTGATCGCCCGTCTGTTTATCATCGGAATTGTCGCGCTCACGTACTTCTTTAGTCTGTTTGAACCGCGGCATGTCTTTACGCTGGGAGTCTGGTGTTTCAGCGGATTTTCGAGTTTGTTCCCGTTAATTTTGGCTGCACTTTATTGGAAACGCTTAACTAAAGCCGGGGCGTATGCCTGTATTATCACTGCAATTTCGTTGTGGCTGTATCTGTTTACGATGTCCGATTACGCAGCGATTTCAAACTTCACGATTAACTTTGGTGGTGAGTCATTCGTCAGCTTCACCAAACCGGGGCAACAGATCGCACCGGGAATCATTCAGACGATGCCGGTGATGACGATGATCTTCGGCTCCACGTTAGCCATGATACTCGTATCACTCGTCACCAAACCACCCAGACAGGAAACACTGGATCGTTTTTTCCCTGCGAAATAACACCTCCAAAGATAGCTACAAATAATGACTCGACGCCTCACAGTCGGCCTGCTTGTTGTTGTCCTTTCAGTATTACTTGCCTGGTGTCAGATCCAAGGTGTTGGCGATGATCGTGTGATGGCTTATCTTTGTCTGGGAATTTTCCTGGGAGGCATTTACACTTTTAATGGACATTTACCAGGCTGGCTTTTCACGTTTACTGGTGGTTCGCTCAGAGCAGACGACGACCCTGCCAATATCCCACCACGGGTTTACCTGCCGATTCTTGCCGTCGTTATTTTGATAGCCGTGATTGCTTTTTTCATTTTTATATGATGGCATGCTTGCACCAATCGTTTAACGACAAGCCGACAGCCGGAGACTGAAAAAAGAGACTGGCGGGGCTGGTAAATAAACCGAAAGATGGAGGAATTGGAAGACTATTGTGCATCGAAACCGTTGCGCCATCTAACTGTTTCGTGTGCCACGGCTCTGTGAGCCGTGCTGCGTTGGAGTGAGAATATCCTGTTAAAATGTAACGATTCAGCTTTGGCGTAGGGTCCGCTACCCGCGGACCACGATGGAAGGTGGAGCTCCCTACTTCGTGCGGTGGTCCGCAATAGCGGACCCTACGGACAACCTGAATTCCTATAGAAACTAAACGTCGCTGAATAGTGACGTTAAAATCAAGCTTAATTTTCAGTTTGCACGGCTCACAGAGATGTGGCACACACCGTGGAATCAAGAACCAAGGCGCAACAGTACCAAAAACAACATCTTACAATTAACATACAAGACACGGAGAACACTGAGGCAGTAAAAAGATCTGTCTGATTTTTGAAAAAGAGTTTCACGCAAAGACGCGGCAACGCATAGAAAAACAAAAAAAGAAGAGAAGAAAAAAATGATTCGCATCAATTGACTTTCATTAGCAGTTCGAGACTTTCAAATCAAGCAGAGCCGTTTACGCAGTCGCCTTCGGCTTGCCGTTAAACAATCTTTTTCTTAAACGAATTCAGGGTTTTATGTTATTTACTCACTTGCTTCCGGCTCATTTTTCTTCTGAGCAACTTGGCGGACATGTTGCAGTTGTGATAGATATTTTGCGGGCTTCGACAACAATTACGACCGCGATTGCAAACGGGGCAGAAAGCGTTATTCCCTGCGAACAAGTGGAGCAAGCTTTTCAACTTCGTCAGCAAATTACATCGACCGCTACAATTTTGGGTGGTGAGCGAAGTGGAATTCTGATTGAAGGTTTCGATTACGGAAATTCGCCCGGCGATTATTCTGCTGAAAATGTTGCAGGGAAAACGGTCCTGTTCACAACGACAAATGGGACGCGGGCGATTCACCGTTGCCGGGAAGCGGATTCTGTTTTGATCGGCTCGTTTCTGAATCTCTGTGCGGTGACAGAAAAACTTTCGCAGTGCAGTAAGCCGATCCATCTGGTTTGTGCGGGAACAGATGGGGCGATTACTTTGGAAGATTGCCTGTTCGCAGGAGCGGTTGCGAAAGGTCTCATCGAACAGGGCAACGTGTCATCTCGAGAATACGATGATACAACTCGGCTTTGTCTGGCGTTGTATGATCAATCGGTTTCTGATGAAAGTGAGAATAGAGACTCGCAAATTCTGGCAGCATTCGAAAATTCGCAGGGAGGTCGAAACCTGCTACGACTTGGCATGCAGGCCGACCTTTCACTTTGCTCGCAACTCGATACACTCGATGTGATAGCGAGTTGGGATCGCGAAACCAATCGAATTAATGCATTGCCAGCCGATGGTTAATCCCCACGACTCGCCTGAATGATAATGAGTTGATCAATGAATAGTCTCCGCAATTTATTACAACGCCCCTGGGCTGGCGGGGTGCTGATTGGGTTACTTGCTTTTATTCTGGTGGTCGCAACTCTCGACCCATCTGGCAGTTATCCCGGCTTGGCTCAAGGGCCGGGTATAACGGTGGATGAAGTTTTCAACGCTCAGCAGGGAGTGCTTCTGGTTGAAATACTCAGAAACTATGGCATCTGGATTCTCGATCCCGTTAATGTTCGTGAAGTATTCGGCGAAGGGGGAGTCGTCCCGTATCTTCCCGATCACCCGCCGTTGGGGCGGTTCGTTTTGGGGTTGGGGCATCATTTTATGTGGTCGGTTGCTGCTCCGGATTCGCCAATGGGAATGTCGGTGACTGCCTGTGCCCGGTTTGGTTCTGCGGTTCTGTTTGGATTGACGGTTTTCCTTGTTGGCGCCACAGCAGGGACTTGGTTTGGGAAAGAAGCAGGGTGGTTCGCTGCGATTTCTGTTTTGTTGATGCCACGGGTTTTTGCGCATGCTCATCTGGCTTCGCTGGAAAGCTGTGTGAACCTGACCTACGCGTTGGCGGTTCTGTGCCTGGCAGATCGCTGGAATCTGCTTTCAAAAACAGAGCAGGAGGGTTCTTCGCTCAATTGGAAACAAGGCCTGTTTCCCGGCGTGATGCTGGGGCTGGCGATGCTGACGAAGATTCAGGGATTTCTGGTGATCCCGATGATTATTCTGTGGGCTTTGTGGTACGGTCGGCAGCGGGCGATTAAGCCGTTGTTTGCCTGGGGCATCACTGGCATACTGGTATTTTTCATCGGCTGGCCGTGGCTGTGGCTCGATCCGATTGGGCATTTGATGCAGTTTCTTGGCTCTGCGACAGATCGCGTCAGTTTGAATGTCTGGTATTTCGGGAAGCGATACGCCGATGTCGATACCCCCTGGCATTATCCGTGGGTGATGTTTGCGGTGACCGTGCCGATCAGTTTGCATCTGCTTGGCGGATGGGGATTGGTGGCTGCGATCAAAAAACAATCGAGAGACCCGCGTTTGATTTTGGTACTGATGTGTATTCTTTTTCCGCTGGGACTCTTTTCCACAAGAACTGCCGTTTACGATGGCGAGCGACTTTTTCTAATGGTGTTTCCTCTTTGGGGATTATTCATCGGGTTAGGGGGTAAACATTGCTGGGATTGGTTGCGCGAAAGAAGATCGTCGAAACAGGCGTGGGGCATTGCTGTTGTTTTTCTGCTGTTTCAAAGTTGGGGAATCGTTTCGATGCACCCGTGCCAGCTCAGTTATTATAACCTGCTGGCTGGCGGATTACGCGGGGCTGATGCGATCGGGCTGGAGCGAACTTATTGGAGTGACAGTATCACGCGGTCGTTTTTGCAGGAGTCTGTCGGGAAAATTCCGCAGGGAAGCGTGATTGAAGTCGCGCCGGTGCTGCATCAGTTTCAGCTTGAAGAAATGGAAACACAATCGCCGATTGTTCGTCAGCAGCGGTGGAAGTTTCAGCCTTATGTAGTGGATGCCGAATCGAATCGGAAGCGGTTCGTCATGATCTATTACCGCCAGGCTGATTTACCGCAGCGGTTTCGTGTTTCGGATCAACAGAAACAGCAATCAACACTAAAGCCGATTGTCGAGTTAAAACGAAAAGGGATTCGACTGGCAGCGCTGTTTCTGCTCGATTGAAACCCCCAGCACAGTTGATTTAATCTGATTTTCTTAGTCGTAGGGTCCGCAATAGCGGACCCTACCAACAAGCAAATTTTCGATGAAGATCAAACATCGCTGAATAGTTACGTTTGAACAATACTTAATCTGATTTTCTCAGCAAGCCGGCTGAAGAGGCGAAGAGGTGTTGTCGTCGTTTTTTTGTAAGTTGGCCGGCTTCTTCAAGGGTTGAGGTTGATTGCATTTCTTCCAAAATCGCCTGGCAGTAACTGCATCCGACCTGCTGAAGGTGAAACGTAATATAGTTTTGTTGCTGGACATCTAATGCGTTAATGAGAAACAGCCCCAGTTCGGAACGCTGCGGGCAACTGAGCCGTTCGTGTCTCCAGATATCACCAACGCCCAGGTTCCCTTGATCGCGATGCTCCAGCAGATTTCGCAGTCGCTCTCGTTCGGTTTGTTCGTGGCGCAATGTTTTTTCAATCTGGGTGGACAATTCTGTTTGAAGCTGCTCATCGGCGTAAGCAAGTAATTCTTCATCAGATATCGTACTCATTTGACTACTGTTCTCTCAGGCTAGCTGGTATGATTCATAAAGGACATCATTATAATGATAACAGGAATCTGGCAATTAAAACTCACGGCTGGTTCATTCTGATTGCCGACACCAAAATCAAATGTTGTTAGGAATTTTCGAGAAACGCAAAGAAATTGACCGTTAGTGCTGCAAGCAGCAATTGATGTGTAACGCTTTTTGGTATTTCGTAAGCGAAAAACTATGAAAAACGTTCAACATCAATTCGGAAATTGACATGAGTATTATGGCAGACGTCTTTTTTCGTACATTTCGAAATTTCGATCCTCCCGAACTGGTTCGATTGTGGAACGCTTCCTATTTAGGCAGAGGGGTCGCGGCTCCTATTTCCTGCGATATTTTCGATACCGCTGCGCTCGCCCACACTTATTTCGATCCTAAAGGACTGATTGTCGCCGAGCATGAGGGGACGCTACTCGGTTTTGTGCATGTTGGCTTTGGTGTGAACGCAGAACATACCGACCTGGATCATACGCAAGCTGTCATTTGTGCAATTGTTGTCGATCCACAATCGCGGGGCAGGCATATTGGTCAGCAATTACTTCACGAAGCGGAAGCTTACGCCCGTTCCCAGGGAGCGACCGATTTATTTGCAGGCCCATCGCCAGAACGTGACCCTTTTTATACTGGGATTTATGGCGGGAGCAAACCTTCCGGTTTTCTGGAATCACACGAGTCGCTGCACCCTTTTCTCAAAGGGAACGGTTTTTCAGAGTACGAAAAGCATGGCGTTTTCCAGAAGAACCTGCAAACATCGCGAGATCCGATTCATGTGCGTCTGATGAACATTCGACGCAAAATGGAAGTCGATATGACCGACCAGCCGCATCATGTCGATTGGTGGTGGATGGTTCGCATGGGACGATTTGACTATCTTCAATTTGAACTCTGTCCCAAAAATGGAGGCGAACCGGTGGCGGGAGTTTCTGTCATCGGACTCGATTTTTATATCCCGACCTGGAATGAACGGGCAGTCGGCTTACTCGACCTGTACGTGAACGAAAGTCAACGACGAAAAGGATATGCCCAGGCACTTTTGATCGAAGTCGGCAAACGGCTTAAAAACGAAATGGTCACATTGACGGAAGTGCATGTCCCGCTGAAAAAAAAAGAAGTCGTCAAGCTTGTTGAGGGAGCAGGGTTTGCACAAATCGATACAGGCATCGTCTACCATAAAAAGTTAGATTCTGAGGTTTCTGTCGCCACAGAAGAAGAATCAGATGAACCTGAACAGGCAGATGAATAACGATGGGTACGACATAACCTGTTTATTCGTAAGTAGTTACAAGATATTATCGCCATTTGAAACTGCTGACTCTACCGGATTCTATGTGCCAGTTTGAGTGAGCAATAATCGCTTTGCATCAAGCTAGCAATTACTGTCGAGTTTTACTATTTTTTTGGCTGAAGGCCTCTTTTACCATAGCCTGGGGCATCGCCCCAGGAAAAAGGATCAGATTCACTTATTGGCTGAAAGCCATATTCAATGCT
>JAJRTM010000575.1 GCA_024278285.1 Planctomycetota bacterium | reverse complement strand
TCTCCCCCCGTCATGTTGGAAGAGCAACCTCTTTCAATTTGAATAAAACAAGTGATGCCGTTAGTATGATTGTTAATTATTAATTGATTAGCAGAAAAGCTTCAACGATATCGAATACATCTTTCAAGCAACGGATTTTTCATGGTAGTTTCTTTGTTTCCAAGGCCCACTTTGGGAATGCAAGGGGCAGAAGCAGTAAACAGAAACCAATACGATGAACATAATTGGGATTGATATTGGCGGTGCGAATATCAAGATTACGGATCTGAATCATCAGGCTTTTTCGCTTCCCTTTGCGTTGTGGAAGCAAAAGGAAGATCTTGCGAATGCGTTACGAAATGCAATTTCGAAATATCCAACTGCGGATCGAATCGCAGTAACGATGACAGGCGAACTTGCCGACTGTTTTACTTCCAAGGCGGAAGGTGTTCGCTTTATTACGCAGGAAGTGGTCAAGGCAGCCGGGAAAGTTCCCGTACACTTCTGGCAGACCGCAGGGGAATTTGTTTCGGCTTCAATTGCGATTGAATTCCCTCTGTTGACAGCCGCTTCCAACTGGCACGCTTTGGCAACCTGGGCAGCACGAGCGACCGCTTCCAGTTCGGGCTTATTAATCGATATCGGCTCCACGACAACAGATATCATCCCTTTGGAACAGGGACTCCCGACCAGTACCGGCTTAACCGATTACGAACGCCTGCGAGCCGGGGAACTGGTTTATACGGGAGGAAAACGAACTCCCCTGTGTGCGGTTGCCCGCTCGGTTATGCTGGACGGCAAAGAGATTCCGCTCGCTGCAGAATTTTTTGCGACGACGCAAGATATTTATCTTCTACTAAAAATTCTTCCAGAAGATTCTTCCGATTGCGATACCGCAGATGCTCGTCCTGCTGATTGTGTGCATGCCTCTCAACGAATCGCAAAAATGGTTTGTTGTGATGCCCATGAATTAGGCGCATCGCATATTTACAGCATTACAGAACAACTCGCAGAGCATCAACTGGCAATACTCAAACGAGCAGTCCGGCAAGTCATTACACAGATTTCTTACAAGCCGCAACACATCATCACATCTGGGAGCAGTGAATTTCTCGTTCAGAAATTGATCAAGGAAATTCCTGAACTGACTCAGGCAGATGTTGTTTCGCTGACAGAAACAGTCAGCCCGGAAATTGCCTCAGCCGCCTGTGCGCACGCGGTTACATTTCTGGCCTACGAACGTTGTTAATTCTCCTGCGTGATCTTTGTAGAGAGGCAGAATCGTAATGGGTTGGGTGTACATGGGGGGTTTCTGCAGTCGCCTTTGGCTTGCCGTTAAACGAAATTTTTGTCATTGTGCAGAATTATTGGACGCAATTCGGTACGCGAAATGTGAATCTACTTTCCTAACGCCTAATACCTACTACCTAACGCCTACTTCCTGACCCGGCTCGCCTGAAAGAGATGCACCAAGAATGAATTCACGGGAGGAAAAGCGTCCAGCGGCGATCATCTTTATTCTCATTACAATGTTCATCGACATTCTGGGTATCGGAATTATCATTCCGGTACTGCCGGAGTTGGTGAAAGAGTTTTCGAATGGGAGTACCTCGCTGGCGAGCTGGTATGTCGGTTTGATTGCTGCATCTTATTCGCTGATGCAATTTTTGTTTGCTCCAATTCTGGGAGCGTTATCCGACAAATATGGGCGTCGTCCGGTCATTCTTATTTCCATGTTTGGACTCGGAATCGATTTTTTATTACAGGGGTTTGCTCCGAATATTACCTGGCTGTTTTTCGGGCGACTTTTTGCAGGAATTTTTGGTGCGAATATTTCCACCGCGAATGCTTATATTGCAGATGTTTCCTCTCCCGAACAGCGAGCCAGAAACTTCGGGCTGGCAGGAGCCATGTTTGGGATTGGATTTATTTTCGGTCCAGCACTTGGCGGTCTACTCGGTTCTGTGCATTTAAGGATGCCGTTCTTTGTTGCAGCCGGGTTAGCTTTGTTGAATGGGCTGTATGGCTATTTTATTCTGCCGGAATCTTTACCCATCGAAAAAAGAAGCAATTTTACTTTCGCTAAGGCGAATCCGTTTCAGACGATTAAACGCCTCAAAACTTTTCCAGTGGTAGCTGGTTTGGCGACGGCGATGGTCTTTGCTTCTCTCGCTTTTCGAGGCCTGGAAAATGTCTGGGTGCTTTCGACCAGTTACCGATACGGTTGGGATGAATTCGACAACGGGATTACTTTAGGGTTAGTCGGCTTGATGGCTGCGATTGTTCAAGGTTTTCTGATCAGGCCAATCATTGCAGCTTTGGGGGAACGCAGAACCCTCAAGCTGGGGCTGCTGATTTCCACACTCACTTTTCTGGCATACGGCTGGGCAACAGAAGGTTGGATGATACTCTGTATTATCATCTTCGGAGCATTTGGCGGCGTGACCGGACCAGCCATACAGTGTATCGTCGCGAACCATGTTGACTCGTCAGAGCAGGGAAAAGTCCAGGGAGCTTTGACATCAATCGTCAGCCTGACAAACATCGTTGCGCCACTGCTTTTCACCACCGGGCTATTCAGCTATTTCACATCCAAGGAAGCAATCATGCAAATACCTGGGGCTCCGTTTTACCTGGGAGCCGTCCTGCTTTTCATCGCTTTGATCATCGTCGAACGCTTATTCAAACGCTTCCCGAAAACAAAAAAGAGGGATGCACCATGAAATTTGCGAGACTCTGCCTGTAGGAAAGATGGCTCATTCAAAATTGACGTAATGACGTATTTGAAGATGAGTTGCTGCTGTTCCACAGGACTGGCTTCCGGAAAAACATCTACAGCTTCGGCTCATCGCCTTGCAGATCGCGAAGATACTTAGCCATGTGGACTTCGTAGCCGCGGTTGACCGGGCGGTAGTAAGTTTTATCAACGCCCAGATAATCCTGTTCGAGCCAACCTTGTTCTGCATTATGCGGATACTGATATCCGTCACCATGCCCCATCCGTTTGGCTCCGTCGTAATGGCGATCTTTCAAATGTTTGGGGACCGGAATCAATTGATCGTGTTGCAGATCGTGAATCGCTTCATCGATCGCGATATACGACGCATTCGATTTCGGTGCGCATGCCAGATAGGTAGTTGCCTGCGAAAGAATGATTCTGCATTCAGGCATCCCAATCATTTCCGTTGCCTGTGCCGCAGATGTTGCCAGCGTTAACGCGCGGGGATCTGCATTGCCGATATCTTCCGAAGCGGAAATCATCAATCGCCGGGCAATAAAGCGGGGCGGCTCTCCCGCATCGAGCATCTGGGCCAGCCAGTAAACGGCAGCATCCGGGTCACTCCCGCGAATACTTTTAATGAGCGCAGAAGCGGCATCGTAATGTTCATCTCCCTGGTTATCATACCGAATTACTTTGCGTTGCAGCGATTCTTCAATCAGTTCCACCGAAAGTTGCCTCTGTTCTTTGGGCAGATTCCCCAGTGAAAGAGTTGCAATCTCCAGCGCATTCAAGGCCCGCCTTGCATCACCATCTGCCGTGTTCGCCAAAAACTCCAACGCATCTGGTTCCACCTGCACTTCGAGAGAGCCAAGCCCGTTTTGAGTATCAGATAATGCCCGCTGAAGAAGTTGAAGAATATCTTCCATTTCCAACGGCTGAAATTCAAACAGATGTGATCGACTCAACAGCGGCGCCACCAATGCGAAAGAGGGATTATCGGTTGTTGCCCCGATGAAAATCACGGTTCCCTGTTCGAGTTCAGGAAGCAGAACATCCTGTTGAGTTTTCGTGAAGTGATGCAGTTCATCAACAAACAGAATCGTTCGTTTTCCCGAAGTAGAGAGATTCTTTTCCGCTTGTTGAAGCCCTGCACGAACTTCTTTCACGCCACACGAAGCCGCGTTGAGGGCGATCCAGTCTGCATCGGTCTGTTTGGATATCAGTTGAGCCAACGTTGTTTTTCCGGTGCCGGGCGGTCCGTAAAAAATCAGCGAACCGAGCGTTCCGGTTTCTAATAGACGAGGAAGCAGGCAACCTTCCCCCAGAAAATGTTTCTGCCCTGCGAATTGTCCAAGAGACTGCGGCCTCATCCGTGCAGCGAGTGGTCTCACACGCTGACGATTTCTCTGCTCCATCTGATCAAACAATCCAGCCATTTTCAATCCATGATGAGAGGGAGCACAGGCATGCCTGCCCATGACGACAAGGAGCACAGACATTCCTGTCTGTTAATATTTATGAAAACAGAGAAGATAAAACGAAAAGTCTCCGCCCTGCCGTTCAGACGAAATTTGTTCTGAACCCGCATCTAAAGGTGGGAATCCTGGTTCAGGTTTGCGCGAACCGCGCCTTGGCGGTGCCATGCTTGCCTGAGCCGATTGCTC
>JAJRTM010000574.1 GCA_024278285.1 Planctomycetota bacterium | reverse complement strand
GGGATTTCTGATCGCTGGTGTTTTACATGTGACGATCTCGGAAGCTTTATTTCGTCGAGTTTTTGGTCGCGAAGGGGTGATGCCTTTGTTACGGGCGGTCGGTTTGGGATCGTTAATCCCGATCTGTTCTTGCGGCGTGGTCCCGATTGGTGTCGGGGCCTATAAATCTGGAGCGGGAACAGGAACAGTCCTGGCGTTCATGACGGCTGCGCCCGCGTTATCGCCGGCATCTGTTTTGCTTTCGATTAAACTGCTGGGATGGGAACTGGCGGGCTGGCAAATTGGCTGCGTTGTGGTCGGTTCATTTTTACTCGGCTTGATCGCCAACCGTTTGTTTCATTCGTTTGTCGCAACAGTTGAAGCTGAACCAGTTATAGAGCAGGGAAACGAACTGGTCTCTCTCGAACTGGTCCCTGCTTTAGAAACGCCATCGACAATAAAAGAAGACTGCTGCTGTGCGACAACGGAAAAATCAGAAACCGAATCGATGGGTTGTTGTTCTCATTCTGCAACCGCGGTGGTTGCTGCTCCCGAGGTCGTTTCGTTAAGTTGTTGCAACAGCAAACCGGAAGCCCCCGCGGCATCTTGTTGCAGTTCAGAAAGTGGAGACAAAAACAGTCATCAATCACCGCGGGGATTTTTCGGATCGATCCGGGAAATTATTCGCTGGGTCTTTTTTGAATTCGGACCTTCTGTCAGTCTCGATATGTTAATCGGCTTAATTTTTGCAGCGACTGTTTTAACGCTTGTTCCTCAAGATATTATTGTTCTACTCACCGGAAGCAAAACAATCTGGTCGTTGTTGTTGGTGATCTTGGTCGCGCTTCCCGTTTACACATGCAGCATGGCGGCGATCCCTGTCGTTTTCAGTTTTTTGGCAGCAGGGATGAGTCCAGGGGCAGCGATTGCTTTTTTGATTGGAGGCCCCGCGACCAACTTCGGCGAAATGAATGCGATTCGACATCAAATGAGCTGGAAAATTGCCGCTTATTATTTTGCAGCGTTAATGTTGATCGCGGTCGCATCGGGAGCCATGGTCGATCACTTCGTACCATCATTCACAGCACAAACGGGAGCCAGCGGACACGATCACGTTCACGGCGGAAACAACTTCACCCCAGTTCAAATCGTCAGCAGCTTGCTGTTGTTCTTTATGATGTCGGTCGAAATAAAACGACGGCTTCATAAGTTTTTGTCACCCGCAAAATAATAAACACAAGCAGGTCGCTGAATACCCCAGCACGGCTGGTTCATTCTGATAGCCGTAACCAAAAACTGTTTTTCTAAAAATTTGCGAGCCGTTCGCAAACTTTTAACGTTAGTAGCAAAACATGTTCAATCATCCTGCAAATCATTCTCCATGTTGATTACCCTCGCAACTTTTCCCTAACCAATTCCAACTCTTGCAACACATTCAGCTTCTTCGCCCATTCCGTGAGATAGGCTTGATCGATTTCCTTATCCTGAATCAAAAGCACTCCTGCAATATCACGAAGGTGTTTTTCTGAACCTCCCTCTCGATAATAGAGCAACTTTTTCAAGATGACATTTTCTGGAGAGGCAAACAGGGCATTGTAATATCCCTTGCTGATCATTCGATTGCCGTGAGAAAGATCCAACCGACTGAATTCAGAGTCGTCCGGCATAATCATATCCACCTTCAAACCGGAAGGAGGATGAAGGATGAAGGATGTTGAACTGATGGCAGTTCTCAATCGCTTCTCTTACAGCACTACGTGATACATAAAAATCCGGCGAAGGAAATTCATCACATAACGCTTCTATCTTATCTTCAGACAAAGCCGCCAGGATATCCACATCATTGGTAAAGCGAGGTTCTCCATAAATGATGCTTGCCATCGATCCGACAATCCGATAAGGCACCAATTCTCGCTCCAGAAAATCGACCACTTTTTGCATCAACTCATACGGTTTGAAGTCACGTGCCGACATCACTAACTTCTCCATGACTGATTCGCCGGACGAGTTCCTGATTGACTTGTTCTTCACTCCAATCGGGATAATTCTGCTGAAGCGTACCCCGAATCATTACACGGGCACTTTCCCACATCCCAAACGAAATCGCCAGGCGTTCTTCCGGTCTCTTTTTTCGCATGATCTCCACGACCATCGGATCCATCACTTCCACGACAGACTTTCTCGTACTCATGCTGTTTGCTCCTCATCCAAGGCAGTATTCGCGCACTTATTTATTTGATACACAGTCTGCTCCAAATTAAATGGAAGCGGCCTTTTCATCAGCTTGTTTTTCTGATTCCGGCGGCTCTTCTTTCTGATAGAAATCCGTGTGTGAAAGCCCTTCGATGAGTCCTAAGTGAACCGAGCATTTTTTTGTGGGGGCCAGTTGTTGTTCAACGCAGATTTTCCAGTATTCTCGGATGAACCCTTTTTTCGTCTGCAAAGTCGCTGTTAACTGGTAGGCGAGTTCCTGCTTGATGATATTGGGGATTGCTTTGATCCAATTAATGGTTTTTTCTGGGGATGATTTTTGTGCAATCTGGCAGGCAATGCGTAATTCCAGTTGCGGTTCATCTAGTTTCTTGCTTACTTTTTCGATTAGTGAAATAGCTTCTTTAACAGAACCAGTTTTTACAAGTCGCTGAAATCGTAACCAGGCTTTAAGGGGCGGTTCCGAACTGATTTTTGAAGCAAACTTTTCGCGTAAACTGGAGACCGCTTCAAGATTCTTTTCAGATTCCAAACGGAAAACCAGGTCACTCAAGAGTGATTCTTCGACTGCTTTTACTAAATTGGAATCCGTTTTTTTGTTTGCGGATTCTTTGTCTGAAAGCTGGGCTTGATAGCTTTTGTAAAGTTCTGCTGAAAGCCCCCATTTCAGAGAATCGCGAAGCAGTGCTGCTTCCAACTGATAACGTTTCTTGGCATCGCTTTCGATTTGGCGGGCATTATTGCGATATTTATTGTAGGCATTTCGTTGGCTGACCGATTGCGTAATATTAAATTCTTCGGCAAGGTTATTTTGGATTCTTCTTTGATCCTGCAGTACATGATTCATCAGTGCTATCGCCTGTGCCTGTGCTGGCCCGATTGCAGCGGCTCTTTGTATTGCTTGTTCGATCTGTTTCCAGGCTTGTTCGTGTTGCCCGTTGCCTGCCAAATATCTGGCGAGCAGTCGATGCGTTTGAATCGCAATAAAGACCTGTGCAGAAACCCGTTGATATTTCCCTTTGTAGATTCCACTATCATCAGGAATTGTTGCAGGGGCAGGAAGTTTCCATGTAGAAATTTCCTTTTGAAGCTGCGTGAGAATGGCCGCAGCCTGCTTCGTCTCTTTCTGGAAAGCGTTGACTTGCAGGCTCAACGCGACTGCCCGCTGAATCTGCTCAGAAGAAAGCCCCGTGATGTTGAGTTCTTTGGAGGCATCAAATGCAGAGTTATTGATTGACATTCCAGCCGCATAACCTGCCAGCGCATTACTTTTGAAATTGGGATTATCGATGCTGTTAATCCAGGCCAGCGTTTGCTTGCCCTGCCCTCGAACGACTGCTCCATAACTGGCAGCAAAGACTAATGGTGCTTCAAGATTTAGTTGAGGCAACCATTCATAATTCTGATCGAGATCGTAACTATGATCCTGAAGAATCAGGGAGACCCGCACGCTTTCCAAACCGGCCTTTTGTATTTTCTCGCGAGATTGCAACAACGAATTGGCGTTCTCGTTTTGTTCGAGCGCGATTAACAACGAGCCAAGAAAGACGGTGTGGCTAATCGCATCGCGTCCAGTATTGGGGCGATACCCTTTTGCTAATTCGAGTGCCTGGGCGGCCATATTTTCTGCCGATTTTCGATCACCATTCGCCAGGTGATACCAGCCGATTTTTACCAGCGGGATAATCTTGAAAAAAGCGAGGCCTTCTTTCAGGTTGTCCAGTTTTTCCAGTTGATACAAAGCTCCCTTGATGTCGTCCAGTTCAACATGAGTTTCTGCACTCAGTCTTCGACAAAACGATTTACTCCGATTGTTGGATCGTTGCAGGACCGCTTCTGCGTTTTGTTTCAGAATTTGTTGCTTCACTTTTGCAATACTGATTTTTGGAGGTAGCTTCACCTGTTCGACGGGAGCTTTATTGACCGGGTCTTCCGTTCCGGTCGGATCTTTAACTACTTTATTCGGATCGACAATTGGTTTCGGTTTGGGAGCGGGAGCCTGTAGGAAGAAGAAGAGAAAAATGCCAATAATGACAACAACGCCGCCGACACTGCCGAAAAGTGCGGGGGTGAAGATCGATTTCTTTTCGACTTTCGGCTCTTCTTTTTTAATTTCCGGAGCAGTAAAAACGGGCATCAAACATTTGGGGTTCGGGCATTTAACCTCTTTCCCTGCCACCGCTTTGGTGGCGAAACCGGAAGTATCGCACATCGGGCAAATAATTCGATACGATATTTTTGCGGTCGGTTTTCTTCGTAGCGGAATCGCTTTTTTATTCGTTTCAATTTCGACTGCAAATGGATCATCATCTTTTTTGGGCGAACTTTTTGCAGGAGCAGCCTGTTTCTTTTTCGGCTGAGCTTTCGAGGCAGGTGATGGCTTACTTTTGGTCGTCGCCTTCGCAGGAGTTTTCGTTGCGGGACCGGAGCCGTCCATCGCTGCCCCACAAAACGGGCATTCTTGAACATCATCATCCAGCACCGATTGCTGGCAAGACGGACACATTCGCAAATCCATAATTCAATTCCTGAAACAGCCGTAGAAAGGAAACTTAGCCGAACTCAAATCGCATCGTAGTGACAGAGACCCCGTCATAGAGACTCTTTTATCCAAAAACAATCAGTTTTGTGAAGAACCTCACCATTAATCGATATTACTGAACAGTAAATTATAGTGGATGGGAACTCTGTAAAAAACAGATACTCTCTTGAAAAAAGAATTTTGGCTTAGACATTAAGCCAATTCCATTTCAAAGGAATTCTCGACTTGTCGAATAGAATCGGATCGCGGTATTATATACATCAATGTCACCGAATTCTTCACAGGATTGTTTTTCTATTGTTTTTTGCCCGCAGAAAGCCCAGCACGGCTGGTTCATTCTGATAGCCGTAACCAAATTGGAACCTTAGAAATTTGCGCAAGTCGCAAAGAAAATGACCGTTAGTAGTACAGAAATTACGGCTTGTACCACTTGGGGAAAACATGAACGGATGACACTTTCTGTTTTCGATGAGACTATTCCCTAACGCCTAATACCTAACGCCTATCAAAACTGAAAGTTTTTCTGATGACACAATTGGAGATCGTGAACGGGGCTACTTCTGAAGGAGCAGCAGGTTGTTGCGAACAAAGTGAAGGGCAGGGAGAGTTGAATGTTGATCAGGCAGTTCGTGATCGTTATGCAGATGCTGCCCAGGAAAAAGAGCAGGCTCTTTGTTGCCCGGTCGATTACGATGCGAAGTATCTTTCGATCATTCCGCAGGAAATTATCGAGCGAGATTACGGTTGTGGTGATCCTTCCAAATACGTTCATGCAGGCGAAACGGTTCTCGATTTAGGTTCGGGTGGCGGAAAAATCTGTTACATCACTTCGCAGGTGGTTGGCGAAGCAGGTCGCGTGATCGGCGTTGATTGCAACGATGTGATGCTGGATTTAGCCAGGAAGTACCAGCCGGAAATGTCCCAGAAGCTTGGCTATTCCAATGTCGAATTTCATAAGGGGAAAATTCAGGATTTGAGACTCGACCTCGATGCTTTTGAATCGTATCTGACTGAGCATCCGGTAAAAACATCTGCAGACTGGATGCAGGCTCAGGAAGTGGCGGATCAATTACGTAAAGAAAAACCGTTAATTCCAGATAATACGGTTGATGTTGTTGTTTCGAATTGTGTCCTTAATTTGGTCGGAAAGCAGGATCGCAGGCAACTCTTTTCGGAAATCTTCCGTGTTCTCAAGCGAGGCGGTCGAGCCGTCATTAGTGATATCACTTGTGATGAAGATGTTCCCGTTCAATTGCAAAACGATCCAACATTATGGAGCGGTTGCATCAGCGGAGCATGTCGCGAAGACGAATTCCTGGCGGTGTTCGAAGAAGCTGGTTTTTACGGCTGCACCATTCTCGCCCGGCAATCGGAACCGTGGACCGTTGTCGAAGGTATCGAATTTCGTTCCTTAACAATAGAAGCCTTCAAAGGAAAAGATGGCCCTTGTCTGGATCGCAAGCAAGCGGTCGTTTATAACGGCCCCTGGAAAGCGGTAATTGATGATGATGGTCATAAATTGATGCGTGGAAAACGAATGGCGGTCTGTGATAAAACTTTCCAGATTTATTCATCCCAACCTTACCAAAACGATATTACGCCGATCTCTCCCCACGAAAATATTCCACTGGAACAAGCCCAGCAGTTCAACTGTCACGCCGGGAGTCTTCGTTCTGCACACGAAACGAAACAGGGGAAAGCGAAAGAGAGTATCGTCCCATCAACAGAAGATTGCTGCGGCACGGACGGTTGCTGCTAGTATCTTATCAATGAAATGCTGCACAAAAGTGGCAGGATATTTTATAAGAATTGTTTTGAACCACATATTAACAGAAATGAAATTATTCCATTACAACTTCAATTATTTAGTTCGTCGTAGGATGGTGTGCTTGCACCCATCTTCGCGTGCCCAGTTGCGTCCAATGAAAAATAGAGAGTGAATTTGTTATTATTCTGTCACTGATTCACCGGCATGAGACTGATACAGCATTAGATTTATAATAGTGGAAACCACATTTGATGGGTGCAAGCACGCCATCCTACTTTTTCCTAACGCCTAATACCTACTACCTAACGCCTACTGTGCTATGAATAAACAACTCCTCTCTGGTTTGAGCGAAGTTCTCAACCACTCCGATTCTGAAAACAGAATTCATGATAATCAATTGAATCGATTATTGATTGAGCAAACCGGCGCGTGGGCGGTCGGCATCTGGAAGATTGAAGGAGAGAATCTTCGTCAGGTTTTATGTGCTTTTGAAGAAGGATTTCCCGAACAGGTTGCAAAAGAGTTCCAGCAACAAACAGTGCAAGTCTCACTGGCTCATACGCAATTGGGAATTGTTAACGCGATTGTCAACGGCAGGCCCGCATTGGCGCTGGCAGCCGAACAGCAGGGCGATCTTGCAAAATCAGCCGGCTGGTTGAATCGCTTCGGGGCGCGTTGCTCGCTTTCATGCCCCATTGTAGATGCTTCTGGAAATCCGCTAGCAGTCATTGCAGTTTCATGGAAAGAGTTATACAAAGAAACCGATGCTGTCCCGCAAAAATTGCTATCGATCGCCAAACAGGTCGGCGAAGCGATCAATTAAAAAAAGAATATTTCTTTGTATTACTAACGTTTTTTTGTTTCACTCAAAGATTTCTTTATGAATTACCCCATCAATTGGCAACTCGACGAACTTGGTCCTCAACCGGGAGAGGCTGCGTTTGATCAATGGCTGCAACAGATTCAATCAAACCTGGAACAGTTTGAGAAAACCGTGACGGGGCGATTAAATTCAGATTCTCCCTTATTGGCAAACGTAATTGATCCCCATGAATTAGCGGATTTGATTGAACAGTACGGCTCTGTTTGGGGGGATTGGTCGCAGGCTGTTTCTTTGGTTGGTTGTTATGCGTCCGATGAAAACGATAACGAACAGTACCGCAAGGCAGAAGGAGCCGTCGCTGCGATTTATCCGATGCTCACCCGTGTCGATCATGGCTTTGACCGCCTGCTGAAAGAGATTGAAGATGAACCGTGGGACGCGATCAAGAACTCACCTGAATTGCAAAATGTATTCCCCTTCCTTGAAAGACGACGACAGGAAGCATCGTTGCGTCTGCCCGATCATCTTGCCGATTTTGCGGGCGAATTGAATGTTGATGGGCTTCAAGGCTGGAGCAGACTTTACGATGAACTTTCCGGCTCGGTTCGTATTACCGTGATGGAGCGAGGCGAGCTGGTCGAAAAATCGCCTGGACAAATTGCGTTTGATTCACCAGACAGATCAGATCGCGAAAATAAATTCTTCAGCTCTCAACGGGCCTGGGATTCCATTTCAGAACCATGTGCAGCCACTTTGAATCATATCGTGGGCTCTCGCTTAACATTGGATCGATATGCGAATCGCGAAAATTATCTGACAATTCCTCGCGCACAAAATCGAGTCACCAGCCGTTCGATTGATGCGATGTGGGAGGCAATCTCAGGCTGCAAATCGGAACTGGTGAAGTACCTTCAAGCAAAGCAACATCTATTAAATCTCGATTTCATTTGCTGGTACGACCTGGACGCTCCGCTGGCTTCCAGCTCTCCTGCGGTCGATTATCAGACGGCTTGTGAAACAATTCTCGAAACCTTCGCGGAGTTCCATCCGCCGTTGAAAGAATTTGCAGAACATGCTTTATCTTCAGGATGGATTGAAGCAGAAGACCGCCCAGGCAAACGGCAAGGAGGTTTTTGTACCGATTTTCCGCCCGGTAAACAAACTCGCATTTTCATGACACACCGGGGGACCGAAGATGGTCTTTCCACTTTGGCCCATGAACTCGGACACGCTTATCACGCCTGGGTTTTGCGAAACGAGCCAATCGTGATGCAAAGTTATCCGATGACCCTGGCGGAAACGGCTTCCACTTTTGCAGAAACAGTAGTCGCTGAACAACGTATCAATAAATGTGCAGACAAACAAAACCGGCTTGCTGCCCTGGATCGGCAATTGCAGGATTCCGTTTCTTTTTTGATGAATATTCACTGCAGATACATTTTTGATAACGAAGTTCATACCCGCAGAGCAAAGGGCGAACTTTCGGCGCGTGAATTAAATGAGATTATGGTTGATGCCCAAAAGCAAGCCTATGTTGGGCTGTTGGACGATGCCGGCTGGAACCCGACGTTCTGGATTTCCAAACTGCATTTCTATATGAGCGACGAACCGTTTTACAATTTTCCTTACACGTTCGGCTATCTGCTTTCCCAGCGATTGTATCTGGAAGCCCGAAACGATCCCAGCGGTTTTCCCGCTTCCTACGATCAATTTCTGATCGCGACCGCTGGCGTCAGTGCGATCGCAGCCGCAAAAGAATCCTTCGGCTTCGATCTCGAATCAGTCAGTTTCTGGAACGAAGCTTTGCAGCCAATTCGTGAGCGGGTCGAAGCGTTCGTAGCCATTTCAGCAGAAATGAATTCGTAGGAATCGCTCGAACAATTACCGTCGTATTTTTGGATGGCCCAGTAGGATGGCGTGCTTGCACCCATCAAATACGGTATCCACTTCATCAATCTAATGCCGGTGGAACGATTACCGAAGCAGAGCCATTTCAACTCTTTTGCCATTGAACACAACTCGGCGCGCGAAGATGGGTGCAAGCACGCCATCCTACGATGAACTGCGAAAATGGAAGTTGGGTGCCACTGTCTGGCTTGTCCAGCAGTGCGAATTACGGCTGCCCTTCATTATTAAGCAGAGCCAACTTTAACTTAACGTCCCCTTCTTTTTTACTACGAAAAGTCTGTCCCCGCGACCGCACTGCTGGACAAGCCAGCAGTGGCACACGAAGGAGACATTCTTGTCTGCCAATAATAAGGCATGCTCAAACGAGACCGACAGGAATGTCTGTGCTCCTTTTGAATGAATAGAGGTGCCCTTAACTTGCCTGCAATTGTTCTTCAACCATTGAAACGACTTCCTGAGCCGTCCATTTTCGATTGGCGACCTGGAGTTGTTCATCTTTTTCAATCATCTGCTTCATTTTTTTCTCGGCTGAGATAACCGTACTGTGGTTTCTGCCGCCGAATTGCTTGCCGATTTCATGGTAGGCAGATTGTGTCCATTGTCTTGTCAAATACATGGCCAGCATTCGCGGCTGTGCCAGTTCGCGTGTTCTGCGGGACGAAATGAGTGCTTCTTTCTGAATGCCGAACAATTCGCAAACAGCGTGCTGAATGTCACTGGCTCGAATAATTCGCAGGCAGTCTCGCTCTAAATCTTTTAAGACTTCGCGAGTGGCAGTAATGCCAACCGGGCGTTTTGTCATGTGGTGATAAGTTTGCAGGCAATTGACGGCTCCGATCAATTCACGCACATTTCGCGTAAACTTTCTGGCCACAAAATCAATCGCATCATCCGTAATACTTAACGCAAATCGATCTGCATGATGCTTGACTATTTCTCGTCGCGTTTCCAAATCGGGAGCTTCAAGCCGGATCACCAGCCCGGATAAAAATCGAGTACTCAAGTCTGGGCGAATGTTGGTTAACATCCGCGGATGCCGATCCGCTGCAAGAATTACTTGCCGACCGTAAGAAAGTAACTCTTGAATCGTATGACAAAACTCTTCCTGAATTCCTTTCTTGGCATTCAGAAACTCAATGTCATCGACAATAAGAACATCAATCGAGCGAAATCGTCTGCGGAACGCTGGTAGTGTTCTTTCGCGTAGTGCCTTGGTGTAAAAGTTGGCGAAAGCTTCTGCTGTCAGATAAGTGACCTGAAGTTCCGGGTGCAATTCTCGAACACGAACGTGAATCCCTTCTGCCAGATGCGTTTTCCCAACACCAACCCCGCCGTATAAATAAAGTGGATTATACTGCTCGCCCGGCTGCTTGCAGATAATGTTAACCATCGAAAGTGCAACGCGATTGCAACTGCCAGAAATGAAATCCGTCAGCCGTGCAAACCGCCTGCGTCGGGGAGGTAAGCGTTTTTTTCCAGACTGCTTGCGGGCAGTTTGCGATGCCTCAGTTTTTTCTTCCGGTTTGTTTTTTGATTCTTCGTTATCGCTTTGTTGAGCTGTTGCTGCAAGTTCCATCGCACGTGGATCGACATCGAATCGAACCTGGGCCGAGATTCCGACGCATTGCCGGGCTGCTTCCAACGCGGCTTCGGAAAATTCGCGTCTTAACCATTTGATTAAAAATGGACTTTTCACACCAACGCTTACCAGATCGCCAGAAAACGAAATGAGTGTCTGACCAGCAAACCACTGCTCGAAACGTGCGTTTCCAATGGCTTGTTCAAGGCATTGGAAAAAACGTTGCGAAAGTTGCGTTTCAGTGGTGGGTTTTCCACCTGGCGAACCATCGTTGTTCAATTGACTCCGTTCGGGAAGCATCTTGCAACCCCTCTACCCGCTCATGG
>JAJRTM010000573.1 GCA_024278285.1 Planctomycetota bacterium | reverse complement strand
ATTTACGCAAGGCACAAAAAAGAGGTTCTTGTTGATTCATTTGACGTAACAATTCAGAGGAGGTGGCTCGGATCAGATTGTTATTTGAAAGGCTTGAATAGTTACCATTTGACATAAATAATGTCGTTGTTATTTGAGTGGCATTTTTTTTATTGATCGGTGTTTAATCCGTGTTCATCCGTGGCTCTTTTTCTTTTAGCCATTAAGTTCTGCGAAGAACACTCTGGTATATTCACTAAAGAATTATCAGGTATCAACCAGGGAGGTTCGAGATGTGTCAGGGGATGGCTGCGGAACTTAGGGGAATCAATCTGGGAGACAAACGATTGAATCGACGAACTGAAATTGTGATCGAGTCGTTGGCTGCTAATCCGGCAGGGAGTATCAATGCGGCTTGCCAGGGATGGGCGGAAACCGAAGCGGCCTATCGCAAAGTGCGCGATGAAATGGCGGAATCAAAAACCCAATCGCAACGACAATAACTGCGGCTATCGCCGTGCGGCTGATCCGCTTAAAGGCTTCAGTAACTATCCGCAGAATAGTTAACAGAAATACCATTGTGGTAGGCACAGCATCCCCTACAGTTACGCATCTGTAGTGAGGTATTTATCGATTTCGTTGGCGGTGATGACGCCGTAGTTGACCGCGCCGAGCCAGCCGGACATGATGATGCCGACCGAGCCGGCGTGATGTAAGCCGCCAATTTGCTGAGGCAGATCCTGGCTCACTTTCAGGCCTTCAAACTTGGTGCCGAACGATGCCCCCTGGATGTGCCTGGTGTAATGTTTGAAGGTGCGTGGCGTGGAAGCTTCGATCCAATCGATTTTCTCTCGCACATTCGGAACGTACTGTTCGAGGCAATCGAGTGTTTTTTCGCAAAGCTCTTTTTTATCTGCTGCGTACTGTTCTTCGGATAAATCGTACCAGTCTTTGTAGTTGGCGTTTGTTGAAGAAACGACCAGCCAGCGGTCTGAACCGGGGCGTGTTTCCGGATAGTAGAACGAGAACGTTCGGCTGCTGACATCTTTACTGAGCATCGCATCGACATCGAACCCGGAATGTTCGGAGTGAAACAGCAAATCGCCACAATAATCGAACCCGACACCCGGTTTCATTCCCATGTAAACCTGGCAACTGCTGTTGTTCATGCGAACTGCTTCGGTTTGTTCGACAAAATCAGCATCAAAATGTTCCGGCCCCACCAGATTCAAAATCGTTGATTTCAAATTCGCATTCGCCAAAACAGTTTTGCAGGCAATTCGTTTACCATTCACGACAACGCCCGTCACTTTGCGATCTGGACCGACTTCGATTTTTTCTACTAATGATCGAATTCGTAAATCGACCCCGTTGCTGAGCATCTCTTCTTTCATCTGTTTGATCAGCGCATCAGTCCCTCCCTGAAAAGTGTAGACACCTTTACTCATAAAGTTGGAAAAGACGATGCCGTAGGTGATCGCGGGATCTTCCAACGTCGAGCCGTTCGCATACGAAATCGGTTCCATTAGCAGTCGCACAACATCATCACGCCCCGGAAAGAATTTCTCGAACAGCTCGCGCGTTGTCATCTGCTGTTCATCGAAAAAGTTCATGCTGCGGGCGGTATCGAAAAAGTCCTGCACGGTTTGGGCTTCGATGCCGAACTTTTCGATCATCAATTTTGTGAAATCTTCCCGATTAAAAGTTGTCTCAATCGAAAACTGCGGATTCTCGAAACGAATTCCTTTGAGAGGCACAATTTTATCCGCGATTTCGCGTGTCCAGTATTTTCGGCAACTTTTGATCATTCCGACAGGGAACCCGTGCAAAGAGATATCAAAAATATGCCCCCCTTTACGTTTGAACCACGTCGCCATGCCGCCGAGTTGGTAATGATGTTCGAGCAGCAACACAGAATGTCCCGCTTTAGCGAGCGTGTTCGCTCCCGTCAGACCGGCCAGACCGCTGCCAATTACGATCACATCGTAGGAGTCCTGAACGCCTTTTAGAAAATCTTTTGCCATAGTGAATTACTGCACTCAATGAATAATGAAACTCTATTTCCTGTAATGCTTTTGAGAAACGATGATTGTAGAGATCAACTTCTCAAAGTTACAGTCTGAGCAGTTGGCTTTTCTGTTCGCGAGGGGGAATCCATTGCTAAAACTTGAATTTCACGATATCCAAAGATAATATTGATCCCTGTTTCTCAAACAAAAAGTGCAGAACTGGTCATCTGCAGGATACAAAACAGAATCTGCTGCATCTTAATGAACTGGGGGGATTTATTGTTTAGCCGAAACGGGTTTCAATATTATCCAGTTGAGGCAGGTGTTTGTGGTGCTTCCATTCTTGCCGACATCAACGGTGAGTCGCCCGTCCGTTACTTCAACTTCGATCGTTTTTTCATTGAACCAACCGGTTTGTGTGGTGATGTTGTCGAAGAGTATTTGATTTTCTACCGTCACATTTTGCCCCGTTTGTTCATGCCCGGCATCTCCAATGCAAACGGTCACGCGGTAGCGTCCATTATTGACTGTATATTCCCATTGATCATGAGAGCGGGTAAACAAAAATGTATTTCGTAATTCGCCATTCAGATTGGGTCGCCTTCGAAAATTGCTGCTGATATCGCGAGACCAGCCGAAGCCTTTTTTGAGATCAAAAGGGAATCCGGAATCATTCATAAAGCCAGCGACAACAGCCGCTTCTTTGTCGGTGAAGTTGATACGAATTCCTTCGGTCTCTTTTTCAGAAAAAGAATTTGGCATTCCATCCTGATCTTCCGGAATGCCAAACCCCTCCCAGCTACTTTGGGCGGAATCAATCGGTAGTGGATCATCAACATCGGGAATTCCGTCGGCATCGTAATCATTTTCTTTCTGGCGAACAAAAAATGGTTTCTCCGGTAAACTGGCAATCAAATTCCACCAGCGAACAGCAAATTGACCGCGTGTCATTTTTCCCTGGGGAGTTGCTGGTTTTGTTTCGTACCGTTTTGATTCCAAAGATCGCGAGACGACTTCGTCTTTCCATTTGGGGTCGGCTGGTTTATCGGGATGAAATTCTGTTTGATTCGGCGATAACGGTAACCCTCTACGTATCGCGAGCATGTTGATCGCGATGAACGCAGGATGAGTCGGTTCGAGATCATGAAAGGGCCATAACATCGCCGGCTGGCCTCCCTTGTATTTCGCGCACAATCCAGACCAGACTTCCGCAAGAAGAGTTCGATCAAACGGAATTGTTCGAGGTTGTTTTTTGTGCTTCAAACTAATTGCAGCAACAGCCCCGCCTGCTTGTCCCACCGCCATGCTTTGATCGTGCAACCGAACTGCGGAACCGACGAGACTGCTGTAGCCAAGATTTTTCTGTGATGCGAGCAATCCATCAATCTCTCTTGCCACCAAAGATCGCAGCGGAAACAGAGACAACCCACTATAAGGTGGCCCCCAGGTTCGCCCTTGACGAAAAATGCCCGTCCACGGTCCAGCCGAATCGCCTGTTATGAAACGCCTCGCGGTTGGGTGGAAATCGTATTCGAATTGCCAGCAACAGATACCATCGTGATACATCGTCGATGCGAAACTGGTCGATTGTCCCAGGTGACCGGTCGTGTCCTGCTGCCTCATCATATACATCGCCTGCAGACGGAGTGATTCTCGCAAATACGGCTTGGGGGGCATGTTATCTGCAGTGCCAAATTCATCGGTTAAACGAAATCGCCTTAAACTGTAGCGTTTATCTTTTTCCGTTTGGTCAACTTCTGTTTGCATGTAATACAAAAACCCGAGTGAATACTGTTTCGCATCTTCGTAAACAATCTCCCTTTGCTCACGGCTCATCTCTGCAATATTTTTTCGCGAAGCCCCCGCTTCTATCTTTTCGAGTGCATCCACAACACGTTTGGGAAGGAGATCGAGTGGATAATCGAACGCAGGGAAACAGAGCAGGATCACATCGGGAGATTTGATTTCAGGATACTCGTAATGATCCACCAGCCTGCGCGTTGTATAAACAAACTTACTCCCTTTGGGGTAAGCGTGGTTGCGATAATTTCGTGGATCGTAATTGGCAGGCTTTGTAATTGGAGGGAGCAACTCACCCGATTCATCTTCAACAATTACCATGCAATAAGTGAGCGGGTTCATATCGGTCAGCGGATAATCTTTGCGAGATGTCGGTGCGAGCGGCTCCTGATATTTGCTTTTCAAATCCGGACCGAATTCGTACCCCGCCCCGCAGAGACGAATGACATCACCCCAGTCGGAAGCATCGATTGTCAGTTTCGCATGCACCGTCATTTCGGAATAAGTCGTTTCAGCTTTTGATTTTGTCGAACGAAATTGAACGGCAGCAACTCGTTTCCCTTTGTCATCTTTGATTACTGCAACGGGGTAGTAGTTGGAAACAATTCGGATTTGTCCCGAAGAAACATACGGAGAAAGCAGCTCTTCAAAAATCCGCTTTGCCTGTGCCGGGCGTACCGTGGTGATAACACGTGTGTTTCCCGGACGAGGCTGCCCGTACTGCTTCAGGTTATCGGCTTCGATCCGATCCATCACCTCTTTGAAAAGACCTGCTCGCGGAAAAGGGACGCCATGCCCGTAGCCGCTCGGCCCACGGTTTTCGTCAATCGCACCAAGCGCTTCTGCGGAAAACTGACCGCCAATCCAATCGATATCATTCACCAGTATAATCGAAGCAACCCCCATGCGAGCCGCCTGCACCGCCGCCGCGCAACCCGATTCTGTTCCGCCAACGATCAACAAATCTGCACATAGTTGAGAACCTTCCGCAACTGTTTCTTGCCCCGTTATTAACAACGCAATAGAAATGAGCAGCGCAAGACTGATTGCCCGGCAGGTTCGATCTTTATTGTTCAATTTCATAATGGTACTCGACCTTTTCTGTTCCCGCAGTTATTATCTCGTCCCCAAGCTCCAGTGAGCAGGTTCCGCTACAACAGAATAAGCGATATAACACTCGCAGCAAAAGTTAACTGGAAAAATAATGCCTGAATTTGAACTTGTCAGCGATTTTGAACCTGCCGGGGATCAGCCTCACGCGATTGAATCGCTGGTGCGCGGGATTCGTGAGGATAAGAAGAATCAGGTTTTGCTCGGAGTGACCGGCTCCGGGAAAACGTTCACGATGGCTAACGTGATCGCGCAAATGCAGCGCCCCACATTGGTGTTGTCTCACAATAAAACTCTTGCTGCCCAGCTCTATTCAGAATTCCGCGAATTCTTTCCGAATAACGCCATTGCCTATTTCGTTAGTTATTACGACTACTATCAGCCCGAGGCTTACATTCCGCAGCGAGACATTTACATCGAAAAAGATTCTTCGATTAACGATGAAATAGATCGCCTCCGTTTACTCGCAACCAGTGCGCTGGTTAGCAGGCGGGATGTGATTGTGATTGCGAGTGTCAGTTGTATTTACGGTCTCGGTTCCCCCAAAGATTATATCGAAATGATGATCCCGCTGAACGTGGGGGACGTAATCGACCGAGATGAACTACTTCTTAAACTGGTCGATATCCATTATGGACGCAACGATTACGAACGAACCCGGGGCAAGTTCCGGGTGCGAGGCGATGTCATTGAACTTTGGCCCGCGAACGAAGAATTCGCTTACCGCATTGAAATGTGGGGGGACGAAATTGAGAGTCTCTCCATTATCAATCCACTCACCGGGACTGCACACAGCACGCTGAAGGATATTTGCATTTATCCCGCCAAGCATTATGTGTTGCCACAGGAACGGATTGATGCAGCGATGCTCGAAATTGAAGACGAGTTGAATTCTCGCCTGGAACAATTTCGCAAAGAAGGCAAACTGCTGGAAATGCAACGCTTGAGCGCGCGAACCCGCTACGATATGGAACTGCTTCGCGAAACCGGCTTTTGTCCGGGCGTCGAAAACTACTCACGTGCCCTGGATGCCAGAAAACCGGGCGAACCACCATTCACTTTATACGATTTTTTTCCGGACGATTTCCTGGTGTTCGTCGATGAATCTCATGCAACGATTCCACAAATCCGAGCAATGTACGCCGGGGATCAATCACGAAAAACGAATCTGGTTGAACATGGATTCCGATTGCCGATGGCGTTAGATAATCGTCCGCTTCAATTTGAAGAATGGAACGAACGGCGAAACCACGCGATTTTCGTTTCTGCAACCCCCGCAGACTGGGAACTCGAACAATCCGAAGGGGAGATTGTCGAACAGATTATTCGTCCGACCGGTTTAATTGATCCTGTTGTGCATGTCGTGCCTGCCCGCAGGCAGGTTCCGCATCTGCTGGAGTTGATCAAGGGAAGAACCAAACAGAATGAACGAACCCTTGTCACCACTTTGACCAAACGCCTGGCAGAAGACTTAGCTGGCTATCTGCAGGAAAAGGGAATTAAATGCGCGTGGCTGCATTCAGAACTGGATACTGTTGAACGTGTCGAAATTTTGCGAGAACTGCGAGAAGGTGTTCACGATGTTGTTGTCGGCGTGAACCTCTTACGGGAAGGTCTGGACCTACCGGAAGTTTCGCTGGTTGCGATTATGGATGCTGACAAGGAAGGTTTTTTACGAAGCGAAACCAGTCTCATTCAGACGATTGGCCGTTCCGCACGAAATGTGAATGCGGAAGTTTATCTGTTTGCAGATACAATGACAAAAAGCATGGAACGAGCGATTGGCGAAACAAATCGTCGGCGAGAATTGCAAATGGAATACAACCGCAAGCATAACATCACGCCAAAAACAATTCAAAAGGCGATCAAGCATGGCATCGAAGAAGAAATCCAAGCCCGGCAAATTGCCCAGCAGGCAGCAGGCATCTCTTCCGAAAAACAATTTGTCACGCTGGAATTAATTTCCGGACTGGAAGCAGAAATGCTTAAAGCAGCCGAGGAACTCGATTTTGAACGAGCCGCTGAACTGCGGGATCGAATAACGACACTCAAACAAAGCATCGGTCAGGAAGTCCCCGTCGGAGACGCCAACACCCCCGGCTTCGCCAAAAAGAAACGCAAGAAAAAAACCGGCCGAAAAGGAACACAACCACGAAAGTCGTAGTCCGATCAACGATGTGACTCATTGAAAAAGTAAGCGGAGTAGCCTAACCCGGCAAAGCCGGAACCAAACAGGAAAAATAGAAATAACCACAGAGACTCAGAGATCACGGAGAAAAACACTCACGCAAAGACGCGGCGACGCAAAGAATTTCCCACATCGCGTTCTAAAGCCAATGAGATTCGAATGAACGAATGAAACCACCTTGAAATATTTTTCTTTTTTTGTTTTTCTCTGCGTCACCGCGTCTTTGCGTGAAACTCTTTTTCAAAAATCAGACACTTCTTTTTGCTTTGCCTCAGTGTTCTCCGTGTCTCGGTGGTTCACATCTTTCTTTTTCGTGGCAAAAAACCTGCCACTTTTGCGCAGCATTTCATTGAATAAGATACTAAGTGTATCCAGTCCCAGTCGGGCTACTCCGCTT
>JAJRTM010000572.1 GCA_024278285.1 Planctomycetota bacterium | reverse complement strand
TTGAGAGCCCCCCGGACCAGAAAATGCAAACGGATGTTTTACCCAGGCCTTTCCAGCAGAAAGGTCGGCCGGTTGCTCCCACCAGCCCGATTTTTCGAGCAGGTCCATTCGTCCATCCCCATTGATATCACCCACGCCCATGCCATGCGTAAACCGCGCGCCCGTTGCGTTCTTGTTTGATATCGGTTGGAACTTCCAGATCGCTGTGGGGTTCTTTTTATCAACCGAAGCGTAACCGAAGACGCCGCCCTGAGAGCAAACAATTTCTTTCTGCCCGTCGCCGGTGATATCAACGTAAGTGGGGGATTCATTGTCGACGATTTTAGTCGCCAGATGTTTTTCCCAGGGACGCTCGCGGTTCTGTGGATTTTCATACCAATGGGCTGCCTGCCCCGGAAAACCGAACACAAGCACATCGTTCCAACCATCGCTGTTAATATCATCCACATAAGTGAAGAAGTTGTCAGCGTAACCGTGCGGATCAAACGGCTTGGGGTTATAGATAAGATGCTTTTTCTTCCAGGTTGGTCCTTCAAACCAGAACGGCCCATAAACCAGATCGGCGTGTCCGTCTTTATTCAAATCTCCCGCCGAAACACCTTCCGAAAAGAAGTGTTCGCTCAACTGGGTTGATGCCCAGGTGATTTGCTCTTTCGATTCTTCTGCTTGGATATTATGTTGCAGGCAGGAGAAAACAATCGCAACAAAGGTGATCTGTAATGTGAAAAAGACGGATCGTAACTTCAGGGGATTAAGTTTCATAAGATTATTTTCTAATATAATTATAACTCGCGTGCAAAATGTCTTAATGAACCGCAGGTTAGGCTCTTATCAATGAAATGCTGCGCAAAAGTGGCAGGATTTTTTTTAACTGGGTAGCCCATCCGCTTTTAGCGGTTGGGTTGCGTAGCAACAAGATGCTTGCGCCATGTGGTCTCCAAGGTTATTGGAAGCTCAAATTAAATCTAGCTCACATGCCGCATTCATCTTGTGCCTGACGGCACCCAACCACTAAACTGGTCGGGCTACCCTGATTTATAAATTATAGTTCCGGCTTTGCCGGGTTAGGCTTTCTTATGATTTATCTCTTGGTCTTTTGGACTGAATTCTTTTGCTCGGGATGACCGCATTGTCCCATGTTTTCAATTGGCGTCGCATCTCCCGCAGGTTGATTGCGACGGGGATTATAATCTGTTTGGAGTAGGGATCTCCTGAAGAAAGATCGGGAGATTCCTGATTGCGTACTTCCTGATCAAGAAGCCGTAACCATTCGGGTACTTCGAGTCCGGTGCCGTACGTGCCGTCCTGATAGTTTTCGATTTCCACACGCAAATCGTCAAACAGTTCCCGTTTTTTCAGGGCATCTTCTTCCTGCATGGTCTGCTTGACCAGCGCAACCATCCGATTGACAGCCAGCGGTTTGACGAAGCGTTCTTCAATATGATCACTCATCGCGGGAAGCTTAACGCCGTAGTTGGTTTCCAGTTGTCTTAATTTGCGTAAATGCAAATCGGCACGGGTCGCTGAACGTTCAATGAAAACTTTCTCCCAGGTTTTTGCTGCTTTCAATCGACCAATTTGAATCAGTGCTTCATGGGCGATTTTAAGTGGTGCGAAGTTCCAGTCGTCGCGATCATAATTCGATTCCAGCCTTAGGAAATCAAGAAAGCAATCGAACCGCTCACCATAGTCGGAATGCGTTGTCGTGCTGTTGTACTCCAGAAATCGATCAAATTTATCGATCACGATCCCATAAATGATTTCCAAATTAACGATCGCTTCATCTTCATCAAGTTTGCCAGACCGCAGATCTTCCACGAGTGGCGAAGGATTGATCGGGTCGTCATTTTCTTCGAGATAGTCGAGAAATTCATCAATGCCACCCTGCATAATTGCTCGCACATAACCCAAAGTCAGGTTGCGGGCATGAAACAATTCTGCTCCGTATTTATGAACGAACTTCTGAATGGTTTCCCACATGTTTTTATGCTTCAGGCTCTCTGCCGCAGAGAGCCGCATCGTGGCTGAATGCTTTAGCCAGATCGAGCCGTAATGATCGACCACTTCAGAAAGAATATCGATCAATTCTTCATCGCCCAACTTGCCCGATCGCCAACCTTTTGAAGATTCAAGTAAGTAGCTTAACGTGTTGGAAAGAGCGTGCCGGAATAAACGATCGAATTCGGTGATCGCAGGGCCGAGTGGCCTGGCGACGCGTTCCATGCGATACGCGGTCTTCATCACATGCCAGGTTTCGCGATACAATCCGAGACCGGGAAGTGCAGTCACCAGAAAACGGAGCAGGGCATGCAGTTCTTGCGCATCTGCAATCGAACGGGGTGTTCCTCCATGCTCCAGCGGGACATAAAGCAATTTCCTGCGAGAAAGTTTTTGCAAACAATTGGGAAGTAGTTTTCGCACAGTAATCACATCGTTACATAAAATGGCCTGCAAGAAATCAGAGAGCCATTTTTCATTTTGCTTAATCTGCTTTCCCTGCCCGGACAGGCAAAGCGCCTCAGCTAACCGGCGAACAAATCGCAACCGGGTCAGCGTCCAGATGATGTTGTGCATTAAGTAAAGTTTCGATTGCAATTGAATATCGTATTCAATATTGGCATCGTGAGACCCCGAAGGAGGCGTCAGGTCGCGGGAGTTGACTTCGTGCAGCAAATGCCCCAGTTCCCGTTCAAATCGTTGCAGGTCATTCGACCAGGATTTAACGTTTTTGAGAATCTGATCGATCTCTTCACTTGGCGAATTCTTCTGCTGTTTGCCAATCAAGCCGGCTGCCACCAGGACCGCTTGCTGCATGATCTCAGCCAGGGCGTGCAGAAACTTCAGGTGCGGATCGTAATTTCGTCCCCATTCTTCGAATTCGTTATCTGCCCACGGATCGGAAGGGTCGGAAATGGCTCCTTCCTGCCCATCATCTGCAGAATCTCGAAACGAAACTCCTTCGTAAGCGGCTGCAAATGGATCGTCTGGCTCCTCGTCCTCAAGTCCTGCTTCGCCATCTTCCCAGGGACCATTTAAGGCTGGCTTATCCCACCATTCGTCGTTGTCTTCTTCTTTAGAAGTCTCTTCCAGTTCTTGAACAAGTTTAGGAACTCCCCAGCGATTGCCTGCGTTGGCTTCGATCAATTCCAGCATTCGATGATACCGCTGAAACAATTCGGGCGACTCAAATTGTTTATTTTGAAGGGTACGAGTCCACTCCAGTAGCGCTGCACTGAAGTTTTGATCGAACTGTATTGAATCTGTTTCTTCACTTTGATTGAGCCACTGCATCAACAGGCCAAATGCAGAATTCAAATCTCCTTTTTGCAGTAACACCTGCACCACATTATGATAAGCCATGTGAGATTCAAAAAGTTCGACATGCGTCCTCCAGAATCCAAGAGAGTTTTCAGAAGCCCCGGCCTGTTTCTGCCATTCGGAAAGTGTGTTGCTCACCACGACAGCCGACTCATAGGTTTTCATTCCATACAATCGGGGGATATCTTCCACGGTTGTTGTTGCGTAGCGATCCCATTGATTGGCCAGTGAGCGAAATCGCGTCTTTGTTCGTTCAATCACATCGTCCCGCCCCGCCATTGCTGCTTCGCTGAGCGTGATCGCATAAAGCGAAAAGAACTGCTCCATCATTTCAACAAGAAATTCAACCCGAACATCAGGGACGGCATCTTCCCGATTGGCAAAAAGTGGAAATTGACCCTGAAAACCAAGAATGTTCCAGGGATCAACAAAAGAGCCACACTGAATGCCCCGTTGAAAGAATTCTTCAATTTCAATCAGTAATGTTTCCGCCTGTTCAAACTCTCCCACATCAAGTTTCTGCCGACAAATTCTTAACCGCCATTGAATTTCGGCTTCAAAGCGAATCGAAGCAGCCGGAATAATTTCAGCTTGCTTACGACTCTGTTCAGCAAATCCCATTCTCGCATACATCAACGCCAATTCTCGGTTTCGAACTTGCCGGGCGCCATGGGTCGAAAGAAATATATTGAGCGCATGACGAACATGACCAAAAGGCTGCCGGGTTTTCTGCTTGACTTCAGCTAATCGCTTGGCTCGTTTTCCAGATGTTTTTTCCATCAGATGCTCGTAGAAAAAATCTCGATGACGGGCAACAACCGGAAGCAGTGTCGAAAGAGAAACATTGGAATCGAACGTATCAGGAGCATCCCCGCTGATCGAAGAAGCCATCAAAATCGTTCCACTCAGCGCTGCAGAGGCATCGAAAAGGACTTCTTCGTAAGGTACTTTTTCCAGAACTGTCTGCTGGTGAATCCAGTCGACCAGGGCATCGAGAATAATCTTTCTTAAAACGAAGCGGTGATAAAAACCATCCAGCCCGACCTGCTGTGAATCCCATTCTCCAAATAAATAATTAGTCCGCTTGTAAACCGGGTGATTGTAGTCAAACGAGCGAACATCGACGACAGCTTCTTCAAGATGATCGAGGTGGAAGTGAGTCGCTGCGACAATCCCATCGGGAAGATCCTGAAACATCTCAAATGTTTTCTTCAGCAAGTCGTGATAAGGCCCGACCGCCACCCCGGCTGCCTCCCGGTAGACCGGGATCGGATGAAATTTTTCGTGAGGGTAAGGATCGACAAACCTGTCGTTTTCCAGAACAGCAACCGGTCGATAGCCAATAAAATCATTCAACTGGATGATCGCCGCAGAGATGATTCGTTCGGTTTGATCCCACGGCTCGCCTTGGGAAAGAATCGCTTGTGCGATATCTGCCAGGAAGAATGGTTGTTCGAAAACATCTTGTGAAAGATGAAATAACAAATCCTGATGGTACTTTTGATAAGCAGGCAGGAAGTGATCAAAAATGAGACGCAAAACCGCACCAGCTTGTTCGGATTGTCGAAACGCAGCTTGATCCTGCTGTAACTTTTCCAGTTCAGAAAATAAAAGGCCGCGGACATTCTCAATTGTTTGCTCTGGATAAGCTGCAAACAATCTGTTCCATTGCCGGTAGATATTGGCATCAAACGCACCGCTCGAAAAGTTGAGATACCCCAACAAATCACGAGCAGCGTTTAATACTTCTTCCCGAGATTCTGCTTTGGAAAACTGGTCGGACATAAATACCGTCATTCTTTTCAGAAGCTAAAAACTTATTCATTCGCCCTGCAGAAAAACAGGTCTCTTTATCTGAGGGGCTGCAGGAATAAATAATCTAACATAATCTGTAAAATTGTGTAGC
>JAJRTM010000571.1 GCA_024278285.1 Planctomycetota bacterium | reverse complement strand
GCAGTGGTACTTCCAGCGATACGTTCAGCACCTCCCCACAGCCGGTGAAATTGTGCTGTTTGATCGTTCCTGGTACAACCGGGCAGGGGTCGAACGCGTCATGAATTTCTGCACGCAAGATGAATATGTTGAGTTCATGAGACAGGTGCCTGAATTTGAACGCAACTTAACACATAGCGGTATCCACTTAATTAAATTCTGGTTTTCGGTTAGTCGAAAAGAACAGCACAGACGATTTAAGAATCGTGAAATTCATCCACTTAAACAATGGAAACTTTCACCCGTTGATAAGGCATCCCTTGATAAATGGGATGAATACACGAAAGCAAAAGAGGCCATGTTTTTTTACACCGACACCGCCGATGCCCCTTGGACGGTGGTGAAATCAGACTGCAAAAAACGAGCCCGCCTCAATAGCATGCGGTACATTTTGCACAAACTCGGCTATCCCGATAAAGACCTGAAAAAAATTGGCCCCATTGACCCACTGCTCATTGGTCGTGCTCACGTTGTTTACGAACGTGGCGAAAACCAGGGGGAAGTTCCACTTCTTTAATCTGCAATTCAGCAAAATATCCTGCCCGTTCTTCGTAGTATTTCATTGAGCAGAGCTTAATCAGACGAATTGTAATGCGTAGCTCTGTAATTCTTCGATAAAATTTTTCACCAACTGGCTTTGGTGGCGATGTTTGTGCCAGGCCATTGCGATGGTTCGTGTTGGTTTAACGCCGGAGAGGGAACGGTAAATTCTCTTTTTTGAAGAATCAACCGATGCTGCCATTTCTGGAATAAGGGAAACTCCATGATTGAGGGCGACCATTTCCTGTGCGGTCAGTAACTGCGAACTTTCACAGGCAACACGGGGCAGGCAATCGCGTTGTTTGCAAAAGCTGAGAACCTGCTCACCCAGGCAGTGGGTTTCATTCAAGAGGATAAAAGGTTCTTCGGAAACATCTTTCATGGTGATGCGTTTCTTTTTTGCGAAGGGATGTTTTGCATTCATCGCCAAAAGTAATTCTTCGGTGAATAGCGGCGTCACGACAAGGTGGTCTTGCTCGATCGGGAGCGCCAGTATGCCGAGATCAAGGTCTCCTTCGAGACACCCCTTAATGGTGAACTCCGTAAAGTTTTCGCGAAGAACAACTTCTGCTTTCGGAAACCGTGTTGAAAACTTTTTCAACACGACTGGCAGCAGGTACGGTGCGATCGTCGGGATTGCCCCCACGGTAATCCGCCCGGCGTTTTCGTCCCGTTCATCGGTGATTTCCCGCTTCGCTTCTTCTACAGAATCGAGAATATGGCACGCCTTGTCGTAGAAAATTCGCCCGGCATCGGTCAGGCGTATGCCACGATTCAATCGCTCGATTAACGGATGCCCCAGTTCCTTTTCCAGCTTTTTTATCTGCTGAGATAAAGAAGGCTGTGCAACCAGGCATTTTTCGGCTGCCCGTGTGAAGTTTCCCATCTCTGCCACTGAGACGAAGTATTGTAACTGATGAATTTCCATAGAAAGAACCTATCGCTGTTATAGATATTTAATATTTCACATATAGCTAAACAATGTGTATAATTCAACACGAAGCAGGAAACAACTGATCAGGAATCAGCAGAGATTTCGTCACATCAGTCCGCACAGGATCTTTATTTATGTTTGAGGAGAGCAAAATTATGATGAACAAGAAAATTTCGCTGTTGGGATTAAGCCTGACAGCCTTGATTGCAGCAGGAGCAATGCGGGGGAATGCGGAAGAGACGCCGCCCAACAGTTACGCCCCGGTTGTAGCCAAAGAAAGCTTCCAGGAAACCGTTCAGCGAATGAGCCAGGCGAAGCCGGGAATTATGAAGCGGCAGATGAATCTGCTTGAAGAACGGTACGATTTGAGCAAAAAGGCGACGCACAAGATAACAATGTCGCGAGGCAAAGCGGTTCAAAAGGGAGTTCGTGTTCGCTTACCCGAAGGTGTCACATGGGAGAATTTGTCGACAATGTCTGTCGCAGAGATTCACAATAAAGCTCTTTGGCCCAAAGGATTTCTGCCGTTACCTCATCCGAATCATCCAGAAGGAGGGATGGTTTTTCCGAAATTTCAGATTGATGAAATCAAGAAACAGGAAGGCCGCGATTTAACCCGCTTCGATCTCGATTACGATATCCCGGATCATTTTTTGCCAGAATTTCCTCCCGCAATTTATCTGACAACCCGTCTGGATTTGGGCGATGTTTCAAAAGGGAAGGTGATTACGAATCAGAATTATTATGAATTGTTTAACGGAATTCTGAATCCGAAACAGATCGAAGGTGTTCGGTTGCTGGTGACTCCTTTTGCTCAGCAGCAGTTTAATCACACGAGTGATCGTCGTTCTCTGAAACCACACATTGGAGTAACCTGTTTTGATTGTCATGTTAATGGGCACACAAATGCGGCGACTCATTTAGTGGGGGATATCCGACCGCAACAGTTCCGGCACCGTATTGATGTCCCTTCTTTGCGGGGGGTGAATATTCAACGATTGTTTGGTTCGCAGCGAGCGTTAAAAACGATCGAAGATTTTACCGAGTTTGAACAGCGAGCCGCCTATTTTGATGGCGATCCGGTGATCGCAGTCAAGAAGGGGGTGAATGTTCTGGAGCGAGCGACCCAGGTTCATGCGATGGCAGAGTTTGAAGCGATTCTTGATTTCCCGCCCGCACCGAAGCTGGATCTCTTCGGAAAGTTGATCCCCGAAAAAGCGACAGAGGCAGAATTACGAGGCGAGAAGATTTTCTTCGGCAAGGGGAAATGTTCGATTTGTCATACGGCTCCATTTTATACCGATAACCTGATGCACAACATGAAAACGGAACGATTTTTCAAGCCGCAAATGGTTAACGGCAGGATGGCAACGGCCGATGGACCGATTAAAACCTTTCCATTGCGAGGCATTAAAGATTCGCCGCCGTATTTGCATGATGGTCGCTTGCTGACGTTGGCAGACACCGTCGAATTTTTCAATCTTGTCCTGAAATTGAAACTGACAACACAGGAAAAAGACGACCTGGTTGCCTTCATGCTTTGTCTGTAAATCATTTCACCTTTTCAGAAAGCGGCAAGACGCTAGCCGCCGGTCAACTTTACGAGTTAAATTCCCAAACTGAAAGTGCTACAGGTCACCGGCGGCTAGCGTCTTGCCGCTTATCTGGTTCTTTACCTTTTTTTATCACACAACTAACCAAGGAAAAATAATTATGGCCAGTCAAGAATTACTCAACAAATTGAACGATGCCCTTAACCGGGAAGTTTCTACCTTTCTTAGATACATGTTGCAGGGAGCTTCGATCAAGGGGGCGGAATGGGAACCTGTTCGACAGATGTATTTGGCGGAAGTTGCCGATGAAGTGGGGCATGCTCAGTATCTGGCTTCAAAAATTGTCATGCTCGGCGGAACTCCCTCGCTGAATCCCGATTTAACTCCGCCACCAACGGATGTGAAAACGATGCTGCAAAACGACATCGCTGAGGAACAGACAGATGTCGCCGGCTATACCAAACTGGCTGAACTTGCAGAGGCGGAAGGGCTGGTTGATCTTAAAATGACGATGGAAGACCAGGCAGCCGACGAAGCTGGTCACGCAGAGCTTATGCTACGGCTTTTAGGATGATCCCGACTGAAAGGGCATGCGGTGGAGATGTGCGTGTAAAAGGGGCGAAAGAGTTGCAAAGTAGTGAGTACCACATCTAGGATCTCCCTACGCCCAGGTCTTTTCGTCCCTTCACTGCACACTGCAAGTATGCACATTGCCCCCAGAAGGACTTGAACCTTCAACCTACTGATTAAGAGTCAGTTGCTCTGCCAATTGAGCTATAGGGGCTTTTTTTGATATGACACGTACATGGCATTTTACGCGATGATGGGCGATTTGCAAGCAATGTGGCCCTCAAAAGGTTGGCATCGTGATGCAACGACCGAATTTTTGATCGCCATTATTTAACGAAGGGAGGCTGACCGCCGATTTTGAAACCACCTCAATAGTATCTTATCAATGAAATGCTGTGCAAAAGTGGCAGGATATTATTACCACGAAAAAGAAAGATGTGAACCACCGAGCGATGGAGAATACTGAGGCAAAGCAAAAAGAACAGATACGATGCCTGAAAATTAATTCGCGGAAATTCACGTTTATTCGCGGTTCGACATCTTCAAACCAAGCAGAGCCGTTTCGCAGTCGCCTTCGGCTTGCCGTTAAACAATTTTTCTCTATTTTCTTATTCCAGCAACACTGTGCAGAAAGAAGAACTTTTTTTATCCCTCTGCGGTCATACTTATTTGGTTCCGGCTATGCCGGGTTAGGTATCTGCCTGAAGATACGTTACTGAACGCAGGTGGTTCTCGCTTGCTTATTTGAAGCCGACTGCTTCGAGCTTGGTGTTACTGTTTTCCAACATTCCACTGCTTTGTGAGCCAATCGTTCCGACCGTCCCGACCACAGCCAGTAAAATCGCTGCCAGCATTACCGCATACTCAACGGCAGTCGGGCCATTTTCGTCCTTCAGGAATGATCGTAGCAGTGGGATAAATGAACGCACAGCATACTCCGGGTAGATAGGGAGAGATTTACACTCAACGCTATCTTGCTCTCGGAGATTGTCAAATTTAATCAGTCTGTTTCACGCAGCAGTCTGTGTTGTACCTTTCATTTATAGAAAAATATCTACAATCCGATCAATGCGTTTAATCATCAAGTTCTGCTAATTTGGCTGCGACTGCTTCAACATGCTCTTTAACAGAAACCCTGGGCCAGATGGCTGCCAGTTTTCCACTTTTATCGATCAGAAATGTTGCCCGCTGAATTCCCATTTTTTTCTTGCCGTAGTTGTTCTTTTCTACCCAGACGCCATATTTTTCTGCGACTTGATGATCTTCATCCGACAAAAGTGTGAAAGGGAGTTCAAACTTGGTGATAAACTTTTCGTGCGATGCAACAGAATCGGGACTGATGCCCAGGACAATCGTATCTGCCTTGTTAAACCGGGCGAGGTTATCACGAAAATCGCAGGCTTCGGTAGTACAACCGGGAGTATTATCACGGGGGTAGAAGTAAAGCACGACATTCTTCTCGCCTTTGAAATGACTCAGCCGAATTTGCTTGCCCTCAGGGACAGCAGGAAGATAAAAAGCAGGGGCTTTGTCGCCCACTTTCAGCGTTACTTTATCGGACATTGCAATTCTCCACTTCTTGTTATTGAAAGGGTAATAGTAAAAATCACTTAGCATCTTATTAATGAAATACTGCGCAAAAGTGGCAGGATATTTTCAGGCGAGCCGGGGGTGTTAACCCCCTGGTAACTCTGCTGTTACAGATCGGCAACCAATTGGTACTTGAAAGTTACCAGGGTCATAACGGGCTTGTTGATTTATTATTTCCGAAGTCGCGTTATTCGCTTTAAGTTAGCTTTGAACATGGTTTAATGTAACGAAACGTCTGAAAAG
>JAJRTM010000570.1 GCA_024278285.1 Planctomycetota bacterium | reverse complement strand
CGATACTTCATAAAAGAACCGCCTGCAATGTGCTTAGCCAGAGAAAATCCAGCCGCTCCATCCAGAAAGCCTGCACGCAAAAAATAGGCCTTCACAAAATTCCCGACACAATGCACATAAGGTTCTGCGATGTTTGTTGTACGTCCTTTGCTCGAAAGGTGTTCGACCATCATCTGGACATACTTGCGATTTCGTTCAATAAATTCATCAATAGTATGATAACTAAAATGCAGCATCCTTTTGTTCAATTTGCCGACTTTGCCATCAAGAAGAATCGTTTCATGCGGATTGGTGCCGCCCCATTTTGCTTTTGATTTCTTAAAAACCCGTAGCTGGTAATCGGGGCTCCAGTTACCATGTTTTATTTCTTGACGACCAATAAATGTCCGCCGACTAATTTGATAACCTGCTTTTGCAAAATCGAGTTGCCTGATCTCTTCGATCAATTCAGGAACCAGTAATTCATCTGCATCGAGCGAAATAACTCGCTCATGTTTGCAAAGTGATAGTGCAAAGTTTTTCTGATTCATGAAATTATCGAAAGGTCTGCTGTGGATTTTCACGTTCGCAAAAACACGAGCGATTTTCAAAGTATCATCTTCAGAACCGGAATCGACAAGCACAACTTCATCACACCAGGCGAGCGATTTCAGGCACTGTCCAATATATTCCTGCTCGTTATAGCAGATGACAGCCGCCGAGAAAGGCGGTTGATTCTGTGAGCCTGTCTTCTCTTTTTGCATGGTCCCTCCCTGAACCATCATCAACTTATTGATCGGAAATCACGCCGCCCGTGAAGAAGTCGTTTGTTCTGTTTTCGTCTCAAGCTCTTCGGCTGAAAAGTATTGAGTGGCTCTCGTCTTTTCAAAGACCATCACAATCGAACGCCCCGTTAATGCCCCTTTCGAGTTAATATCTTTGTAGATATCTGCATTTCGTTCCTGGTATTGATTATATTTATTAGAAAAGAACAGCGAGCGAGACCAGAGTTTTCCTGCCAGCGAAATGCCCGCATAAACAGGCATCAAAAATCCTCTTTTCGGCTTATCGCCTCTTACCTGTGCCACTTTTGCCCCGAAATAGTTTCCGAGATACCGCATCGAATGGTAAGACATTGGCGAGATATGAAAACGATCGACCGCTTCATCGGGTTCGTAATCGTGAAGTTGTGCTGGATGAAACTGGTAGAACGTGCCGGTAAATAGAAACTGCAATCTCGAATACATATTCATAATGTTCGGCGTGGAAACAATCACATGTCCGCCAATTTTTGAAACACGAATCAGCTCACCCAAAAGCAAAAATGGATTCAGAACGTGCTCAATTCCTTCCAGGCAAATCACACCATCAAACGTTTCGTCTTCGAAGGGAAGTCGTTTCGTCATGTCTGCATAAACGAAATCTTCCTGATGATTATTGATATCAGCCGGCGTAACAATATGCCCCTGTTTTCGAAGGGCAGCCGTCAGTTTTCCACTTCCCGACGGTAAATCGAGAATCTGTTGCCCCGGTTGTTGGTCTCCAAAAAAATCGAGAGCCTGTTTCATATATCCAGGGAAAATGTGGGCCTTATGTGCTCGCATGAGAAGATGTCATCCTGACTGAGATATCGTTTTCTCTGAACGCAACAAAATGTGCGTCAAAGAGTTTCTGTAGAAGTCATTTCTAAAGAGAATATTTCCCCGTTGTTACCTAACGAGGCAGCGGAATATAGAAAAACGCGACCTGTTGGGTCAATCCCAGTTCAAAACACTCGGCAGAAGGGCGATTTGCTTGATTTAGCGAACCTGTGGGTAATATTTTGCCAGCACATGGGGGGGAACTCCTAAATGTGCCAGAGTGACGAACAGGCGGTTGATGATTGTCTGCCTGATGACTCCCGTTTTTTGCCAACGTCGGGGGCTGATGATGATCTTTTTTTGAAGCATCCCGACTTTGCCAAGTTTGCGAAGTTTTTTCGTGATGAACAAATCCTCCAGAAAAGGAACATCGGGAAAACCGCCCGCTTGCTCGAAAATTCTGCGAGTCATAAAGACTCCCTGATCGCCATAAGCGGATTGAAACCAGCGAACTCGCAAGCAATTTCCCCATTCCAACATCCGGTACTTCCAGGCAGGGTGATCGATCTGTTGACGAAAACAGCCCGCTGCATACTTGCCATCCGCAAGCAATTGTTGAATCGCAAGGAAACCGCCCGGCTCAAGTTTGCAGTCTGCGTGCAGGAACAAAAGAAGGTCTCCCTGAGACTTTTGGACGCCCACATTTTGCTGAACCGCTCTTCCGGGCTGTGAATGAATTAATAAATCCGCATTTTCACAAAGCTTTGTCGTTTGGTCAGAACTACCGCCATCAACCACAATAATTTCGCAGTGGCAACAATCACTTTCTTCAAGAGATCGCAACGACTCCAGCAACGAGCCGATGTTGGACTCTTCGTTCAGTGTTGGAATAATGATTGAAATCAACGGACGCCCGTTCAAATAACTAATGGAATTCGGAGAAAACACCCCTGATTGCAGGCCCGCCATGGCAAAATGGGTAGTTTACATTCGCTTTTCAAGTTAAGGCAATTAAAAGGACGATCATGCCAAGGGAGTCTGTATTACTCCATACTGAATATGAAACACTGTGAAGTATCCAACAAATGGTAGCCAGTTATTTGTTCTGCTTCCGATTATTCTTCTACATTAACTGCATTCTATGACAACAGCACAGATATATCGAATTGATCTTCAGGATCTATTCAGCGGTCCTCTGGATTTGCTGCTGTTTCTGGTGCGCAAGCATGAACTGGATATTCTTGATATCTCGCTAACAAAAATCATCACCGAATTCCAGGAATATCTGGAGGTGCTGGAGATTATTGATTTTGACATGGCTGCTGATTTTGTTGTCATGGCATCGAGCATGGCGGAAATGAAAAGCCGCCTTGTCCTGGTTCGTACCACCGAGCAGGAAGAAGAGGAAGAGGATGAAATAGAACCGGATGTCTCCAATGAGGGGCTGGTGTTACAACTTCTCGAATATAAGCGGCTCAAAGATGCAGCAGGGCTACTTCAGGAGCAGGCACTCGCCTGGCAGGACCGCTACCCTCGCCTGGCTGACGAACGCCCCGATACAAAACGCTCGCCCGCAGACGATTTTATCAAAGATGTCGAAGTCTGGGATCTTGTCGGTGCGTTTGCCCGCATCGTTCGCAAGAAGCAGTCAGAAAGTATCCACAAGCTTCAGTTTGATTCAACGCCGGTACATTTATATGTAGAACGAATCGCGAAGCAGGTACGCGAAGAAGGAAAAGTTCTGTTTCAATCGTTGTTTGAAAAAACGGTCGATAAAAGCGTGGTCATTGGAATGTTCCTGGCTGTGCTGGAGTTGTTAAGGCATCACAAGTTCCGAGCCGTACAACTCGCCGATTACGGCGAAATCTGGATTCAGCCTCCACTTGAAGAAACCGCAGAAGAGACGAACGAATGAGAATGTGATATCATTGAAAGTCCATTCGACTAAAGTATTGGTCGTTGAGCCAGCAATTATTGTCGCAACTGTAACTGCTGTATCGTAGGAGACTGGAGTTGGGTAGGGTCCGCTCCCCACGGACTATCGTATAAAGTGGAGGCGTCAATCCCCCAGCGTGGTCCGCAATAGCGGACCCTACCGCTATTGCCGAACAGTTACCTGCCATCTTCATTTTTCTTGAAATTTAGCATCAACTGACCATGACCAACATACCTGCAAGCCGGGGGAATCTGGAATCTTCTGCAGGAAAACAGATCGTTATTTCCGGCGCTCGTGTGCATAATTTGCGAGATGTTTCTTTGCAAATTCCGCTTGGTTGCTTCACTGCAATAACTGGCGTGAGCGGTTCCGGCAAAAGCAGCCTGGCGATTGATACGATTCATGCGGAAGGGCAGCGCAGATATTTTGAAACACTTTCGTCTTCCGCCCGTCTGTTTTTGCAACAGCTCGAACGCCCCGATGTGGATCGCATTGAACACCTTCCCCCTTCGATTGCGATT
>JAJRTM010000569.1 GCA_024278285.1 Planctomycetota bacterium | reverse complement strand
GAAAGATAAACATCCACTTCAACCGCATTGGTTCCTTGTTCCCAGGCTAACTTTACCGAGGAAATCGTATTTTCCGGAGCATCAAACGAGGCACCACGGTGAGCGACAATTTCTGCACCTTGCACGTGACTGGCTCCATTGAAAAGAAACAGACTCAATAGAATCATCGATCCAATTGATAAAATATTTGATACCATTTCAGCATGACTTTCCGAAAATATAAAAGACTAAAAAGATAATGTATTCAATCTGGAAAACCTGACCTGCGGGTGATTATGAATTTAGTTTCTTGCTTAATAAATCGTACAAGGCTTCCAGAGATTGTGGGATGACTTTGGTATCGCTGATTACAGGCATGAAATTCGTATCGCCATTCCATCGCGGGACGATATGCCAGTGCAAATGCCCCGGCAGTCCTGCTCCTGCAACGTGGCCCAAATTTAAGCCGATATTAAATCCATCCGGCTGAATCGTTTCTCGTAACAGCGTTATCATTTGAGCCAGTAGTTCTTGACATTCTGCTTGAACCTCTGCGGAAATTTCCAGCAGATCGCCAAGATGTTCTTGCGGCGTGATCAGCAAATGACCATTGTTATAAGGGTAGCGATTAAACACCACCATCGCTTTTTCCCCTCGTAACAAAACCAAATTCTCGCGGTCTGTTGCAGAATCATCCTGATGGTATCGACACAAAAAACAAGTCTCTTTTTTCGACCCAGAATCGCATTTCTCTTTTTTTTTCGATGAATCACCAGCCACATACGCTAACCGCCAGGGAGCCCAGATTGTATCCATTGAAGTCTCTCCAGAAGTAGCAGGTATTTATTACTTTTCAGCCTGACCGTTCAACCAGAATAAAATGATGGAGCAAGCATCGATGAAACAATAACTGCCGTATCTTCAGTTTACATTTCGCGGAGTTGCTTCCAATAGATTCTGTATAATTACAAATAATTGGTTTAACGGCAAGCCGAAGGCGACTGTGTAGACAGAGATGCTTTACTCAATAGTTCCAAAATCACGATCTACGTGTCATTAAAAAAATGTGCCTTTATTGTGCAGCCCACTTACGCAGTCGCCTTCGGCTTGCCGTTAAACGATTGCCTTCTTGAGTTTGCGCAGTATCGATTCATCAGCATGAGATTGTAGATACGACACTTATTATAATGTTGATCCTTAGCACTCTGTTCTGTACCATTCAATCAAGCAGACGAAACGCTTTTTTCATCGCAGCAGCGGTTGCGGCAACGGCTTCTTGGGGGGGAAGTTTCCGAAGAGCTGCGTTGAACGGTTCCGCTCGAACGGGGCCATCGTAACCAATTTCATTGAGTGTTTTCAAGAAAGTAGAAAGATCAATAACGCCAGTTGCAGTGGGAAGTTCTCTGCTTAAATCCATCTGTTTTTCAATCGGGATTCCGGCAGGAGCATCGTTCAAATCGACAGCAACAATATCTCGATTGGAAAGCGTTTTGAGATCTGCTGCCGTTTCCCCGGCCGTGTACCAATGCCAGCTATCGAGGACAAATCCCATGTTGCAGCGATCAATTTCTGCAAGCAGGTCTTTTGTTTCAGCCATCGTATGCACAAATGAGTGGCGTTTAGATGTCCAGGATGTTTTGGGGCCGACGTACTCCAGGCCGAACCGAATTTCATGGTCCTTCAAAATGTCTGCAACAAGCCGCAATCGTTTTGTATGTTGACGAAAATTTTGCACATAAGTAAGCGTCTCGTGAGTAGGCATAATCCATGTGCTAACACGCGTTGCCCCGGCACGTTGCAGCCCGGCTGCCAGTTTCGGGAGAGTTTTGAGTTGCTTTTGAAAAGTCTGTTCATCTTTGCGAAAATCAACAGGAAGACCTGCTGCCCCGAAAACAATCTTCTTTTCTTCCATCATCGCGAGCAGTTCAGACAAATCTTCTTTTGAAAGCGAAGTCAACTCCTGCGCATTTGGCTGGACCGATTCAAACCCGAATTTGTGGGCGTAATCGATTGCCTGTTTCTGATTCGCCCGCACGCCGATGGCTCCGCAAACCAGGTCGATGGTCATCTTTCTTTTCTGTTTCGAGGCGGCCAATGTGTTTCGGCTCAATAAGGAAGTTGCTCCTGTAAAAGTCGCCGTCATCAGGGCAGCATTCGACAGAAAGGATCGTCGGTTCAATTCATTATTCATCATGTTGGACTCTTGTTCTGTTGAGATTGATAAGGCGATCTACTGTTTCTCTCAGCTAATACATTGTATATTCTCTCAAGTCTCAAGTACAACAAGTTACTCTAAAAACATCTTCCTTCTCTTGTTTCTTATTTATTCACAAGTGAAACAGCTATGCAAGTTACGATTACTGCCGTGGGGCCCGACAACCGTGGATTGGCCGATCCGATTGTGCATTATGTGACCGGTGCAGGGGCGAATATCTATGAAATACAAATGTATGACCGAGACAACGAGCATTTATTTGCCATGGTGATGAGGATGGATTGGTCAGTTGAACACGAATCGATTGCTACTTTGCGCGAACATATGCAAGAAATTGGGAAGTTAAAAGGTTTGACAATTCGAGTCTGGTCGCGAGACGAAACCGAAGGATTACCACGTTTGGCAATTTGTACAACTTACCGCCCGGAAATTGCTCGTGCATTATTAACGAGCATCCGAAATGGAAACCTGCAGGCGATTCCTGCGGTCATGATTGGTAATCGAAATGCGTGTTCCAAACTTGCAGAAGAATTCGGCGTTCCCTGGCACAATATCGGAGATACGAAAGGGAATCCAGATGATGAAATGCTGGTCGAGCTGATTGACCAGTACAAGATCGATTATATTGCTTTGGCGCGATACATGCGAATTTTACCGCCTCGCGTTTGCTGGGAATTGGCGGGGGGACGAATTGTGAATTTGCATCATGGTTTGCTCCCTTCGTTCCCCGGATTTCGACCTTATCACGATGCGCACAGCCACAATATGCTTACTTACGGGGCAACGGCTCACTTTATTGTTCCTGAACTTGATGCCGGCAACCAAATCATCCATCAAACAACCTTCACTGTCTATCCCGGCACACCGCTAGAGGATATCATTCGTGAAGGAGAAACCCAAAACGAACCAGCTTGCCTGGTGGAAGCTATCCGCAGAGTCATTGACCGGGAAGTTGAATTGCACTTTCATCGCGTCATCAAAGCGAAATGAAAACAAAGCAGCTTTTTAACGATTCAATGAACTCCAACATGGATTATCCAAGTCGCTGACTCGTTACAAAATATCTTCAAATAACAGCAGGTTCGCCTTGTTCGTACCTTCTGATGAAAGTTTCTTTACTCAATGAATTCTCGTATCTTACCCAGATCGTTAGTGATCGCGGTTTGTCTTCTTTCCCTGGTCCCATTTATTGTGGGACTTATTGGGGGAGATTTCAAAGTGGAGCAGGATTTCGATGAGCCACATTCAAATATTCCTGTTCAAATGCGAGACCTTGTTGAAGATGACCCTGTCATTGAAGCCTACTATTTAATGCGGGGGCCTTTCCTTTATACAATTTTAGAATGGACTGCTTTTTGTGTCGCTTTTTTCACCGGTCTGCTTTCGTTTGTGCATTACCGGTTAAAAAAAGATATCACGACACCAATCATCGGCACAGCGATGCTGTTTACGGGTCTTTTAGATGCCTTCAACATCCTGGCTGCGGACCGGTTAACTTTTCCTGTTGAAGATCTCGACCGTTTTATTCCGGTCAGTTGGGCCATTGCGAGAACATTTAATGTGGCGATCCTTTTTGCGGGCGCTTTGCCTTTTTTATATCGTAAAAATCCGAAATTTATTGAGACACCTCCCCAGGAAACACGGTATCTCGTTTTACTGGGTCTGCTTTTCAGCGTGTGCGCATTTGCGATTACACAAATTCAAGCTGTTGTCGTTCCGCTTCCCGATGCGCTTTATCCAGAACTGTTTGTTCGCCGCCCGTGGGATATTGTCCCGCTTGTTTTGTGGTTGATAACCGGCCTGGTCATCTTGCCTCGCTTTTGGAAATTGTATCCCAGCCTGTTTTCTTACAGTTTGCTGCTTTGCGCCGTTCCAGCAGTTATGTCGGAACTTCATGTTGCTCTGGGGTCAAAAGAACTGTTTGATTATCACTTCTTCAGCGCCTGCTTTCTGAAGATTCTGGCTTATTGCATCCCACTGACGGGGTTGATGCTCGATTACATTAACGCTTACCGTGCTGAATTGGAGTTGCAGAAAACAGATTCTAAACTAAAAGCAGCCCGGCAAATTCAACGCTCTCTCTTACCGAACGATCATCCGGATCTCAAAGGACTTGATGCAGCCGGGTTTTCTTATTCATCCGAAGCAGTGGGCGGAGATTATTACGATTTCATCGAAATACCCGACGGTCGTGTGGGCGTTGTCGTTGGTGATGTCAGCGGGCACGACCTGGCTGCTTCTCTTTTGATTTCACAAACAAGAGCCTATCTGCGAGCATTTTTCAGTTCGGTCAAAGATTTGAGCGATATTATGACCCGGCTCAACAACGCTCTGATTGCCGACACCCAGTACCGTCGTTTTGTCACGATGTTTATTGCAGCGATTGATAAAGACCGCAAAGGTTTTACATTTGCAGCAGCCGGTCATCAGGGATACATACTAAAAAAAGATGGATCAACCGTTACCCTTGACGCGACTTTTCTCCCCCTGGGAATGAATGCAAACGAATCGGTTGATGTTTCACGAATTGATCATGTTCAGCAAGGGGACATGCTTCTTATCGTGACCGATGGCATCACCGAAGCTCTTTCGCCCGAAAACGAACAGTACGGCGTGGAACGTCTGCTGGAGTTTATTCACTTCAATTCAAATCAAGGCGTTCGCAAACTTGTGCAAATGCTTCATGACGATGTCGACCGTTTTTGTGCAGGCTCCCCTCCTACAGACGATGTCACCGTTGTTCTGATTCGCTGGAAATAAAACGATCCAGGATTTTGGTTCATCCGGCTAAAGTATGCTTTTGATGAGTTTAAGTCATCGAAAAAAACACAGATGCCCCCTTTTAGGAACTTCATCTTAAAATGTAGGATGGCGTGCTTGCACCCATCAAATACGGTCTCCAGTTCATTTGTCTCAAGCCGGTTAATCAATGGCAGAATAATAACAGATTACCTCTCCAATTTTCATTGAACGCAACTCGGCATGCGTTGATGGGTGCAAGCACGCCATCCTACGACGAACTGAAAAAATCGAAGGCGTGATGGAATGAGCTACTCGGTAAAGGACTCGAGGATTTCAGTGATCGGTTTGATAATCAGAATCAGCGATACCTGAAAATTGATTCGCGTTAATTCGCGTTCATTCGTGGTTCGAGACTTTCAGGTCAAGCAGAGCCGTTTACGCAGTCGCCTTCGGCTTGCCGTTAAACGATTTAATATGTCTTCGTGTTTTCTATGTGAGCTTTGAGCCTACCTTGTGGAGATCACCCCTGCACCGTTCGTCTCTTTATCCAGTTGAGGCGAATGAAGATATTCCCTGGCAGACGGATTCTGTTTCAAATAGGCATCAAAGAAAGCAAGAGCCGTCGATTTGACAATTGAAACCTGGTCTTCAGAAGTCGGTCCACTTCCCGCAAAAGAAGTCTTCCCCGAAATCCCGCCAAAACCGTGGTAAGCATCTTTCACCCACAACAGATATTTATCGCCAGCAGGCACGAGGTCAAAGGCTGTTTTTCTCCATGCTCCTCCATTTTTTTCCTTCCCTTTCATCGGCGAACCATCGTTATCACCTGTGATCATCAATGAGGGAATTTTCATCTGAATGTATGAATCTTTCGTGACAGATTTTGTCAATCCCTGTGGGCTGATCATTACAGCCGCCATGAAACGATCATCTGCATAGCTGGCTGGTTTACCAGTGAATGGATTAAATAATTTCATGCCGCAAATCATCATCGTTGTATGTGCTCCGAAAGAATGTCCCGCGATGCCGAGTTTTTTGTGATCGATTTTTCCTTTCAAACCAGCGATTTTTTCTTCGAGCAGACCAAGTGAATCAAGTACGTGAGAAACATCCTGCGGGCGGTCATCCCATTGACTGATAACACGCGGACTGTTGACAAGTGACAAAATAGATTTCACTTTCTTTTTTTCATCTTCTGTCATTAAAGAAATCGAATCGCCGAACGTTGGCTGGATCACAACATAACCGTGACTGACCCAATACTTCACAAGAGGTTGATTGCCATCTTTCGATCCCAGCGCCCCGTGGCACCACACGATTAACGGGTATTCTTTTTGTTCTAGCGGATAGGTGATGCGCAAAGGAAGCGTTTTCTTGCGGGCAGGCACTTTCAAATCAAAAGTTTCGACAACACCAAATTTGTAAGGCCCTTGCTCAAACTTGTAGAGCTTCGCTTTGCCGAGGATCAATTTTGGCGGAATCGTTTTACTTTTTTTCGCTCCAGCCAATTCCTGTAAATATTTTCGGGCAGCGGCTCGTTCAGAAAGTGAAAGACGCCCATCGCCATCTTCATCAAACTTCTCAATCAACTGCTTCAATTTTCCCCGCTGAGCCACAGTTGGAGAAACATTGATCAGCATGATTAACGCAATCGCAAACAGGGATCCTGCATTAAAACGTCTCATCATTCTCTCCAAATTTGCTATCAAACCTTCGGTGATATCAGTGATGGGTAACCTCTACCGCGACCTCTTCTCTCTATGACCCTAACCCGGCGTAGCCGGAACCAAATAAGTTTTAGCCACAGAGCACACCGAGGTCACAGAGAAAAAAGAAACATAATTCTAATCGTTGAAATGATTAAAAAATAATCAATACCTAGATAACAGGTTTTGGGGTTTCTCAGAATCTTTCAATATATTCCTCTGAGTTCTCTGTGCCCTCTGTGGCTAAAAAAATCCTGCCACTTTTGCGCAGCATTTCATTGATAAGATACTAATACTTGCCGGGAAGTTTCAACTAAATTGAATCCAACAGATGT
>JAJRTM010000568.1 GCA_024278285.1 Planctomycetota bacterium | reverse complement strand
TTGCAATCTGGCCTTTAATTCTTGCCTCTAAAATCTCTTGCCGAGCCTGCGCGTCAATCGCAGATAACTCTTGCTGTAACTGTGACAGACGCCTTTTAATGCTGGTTAATGTTCTTTGAAAGCCGGGGGATTGTTCAACCCGTTCGCCATAACCAAGCCCGGAAATTGAGGAAGCGAGTTGATAGTATTCTTTCTGGGTAATCGGATCGTATTTATGATCGTGGCAGCGAGCACAGTTGACGGTTAAACCGAGAAAGGTCTGCCCGAGAGTTGCAAGCACTTCTTCGATTTCATCCTGACGGGCGAGCTTCTTCATTCGATCGCTGCCGCCAACGGTCGTGTTATGCACGCCCGCGACCCAGAAACCGGTTGCAGCCGCTCCTTCGATCCCGCCGGTCAGTTGATCCCCAATCAATTGCATGCGCACGAATTGATCATAAGGTAGATCAGTATTCAACGCATCGATGATCCAGTCACGATAAGGCCAGGCATTTTCGCGAAGAAAGTTGCGTTCAAATCCATTACTCTCCCCGAAGCGAACGACATCGAGCCAATGCCTGCCCCATCGTTCGCCGTAATGTTTCGAAGTCAGTAATTCGTCGACTTGCAGTTGGTACATTTCATCCGAAGGGACGGCAAGAAAAAAAACGACCTGCTTGGGTGTGGGAGGCAGTCCGATCAAATCGAAATAAAGCCGTCGAATGAGCGTTCGCGGATTAGCCTGCGGCGAGGGCTGCAAATTATTTTTTCGCAAGCGATGCAAGATAAAAGCATCGATCTGGTTACTTCCCCAATCCGATCCCTTCACTTGTGGTGGCTTGATATTACGCAGCGGTTTGAGCGACCACCAATCACGACCGGCTCTTGTGGAAGTGCTGATCGAAAACGGATCGAGTGGACTTTTCCCCCACTTTGCCCCTGTATCAATCCATTTCTTGAGAGTTTCTTTTTCTTGTTTACTCAACGGATGTTTGGGAGGCATTTCGTCATCGCTGACCTGTTCCCACAAAAGAGACCCCGCGGCATCTTTGGCAACAATCGCCTTGCCACTGTCCCCCCCGTTCATCGCAAGTTTCACCTCCCCTAAAGAAAGCCCCCCTTCCGGTTCCGTTCCGCTGTGACATTCCAGGCAATGCGAAACAAATATCGGTGCGATTTGCTTGTCAAAATTAATCTTGCGGACAGGTTTTATTTCAGCATCTTCTTGAGCAATCAATGCTACGGGAACAGAGGCCAGAAGGAATACGCAAATGGCAATGTGTAGAATGTTCGAAGCAAAAGCAGATGATTTGTTCATGGAGCCGCTCTGTTGTAATCCGTTATTTTGTGCAAACATTTTCACAAAAGCATACCCTTTCCGGCTTGCAATTCCTCAAAGCTTCACGGTACGAGTACCTCTTCCCTTACAAAGTGCAGTCGAATCAATCGTGGACCTGTTCCTTCATCGAAGTGGCAAGCGACAGCTTCACGAATATTGGTGCGAAGTTCGTCAAGCGAATCTGCTTCGGTGAAAATTGATTCTCCCAATGCACGGGCAGTATATCCCTCTTCAGGAGCTTGTTCGATAAGAAATATTAATTCTGACATCTGCTCTCCTTTCATGATTTACCACCACTTCACATTAAAATCACTCTTCCAATGCCTGTTTCATATCAGCCACCAGATCTTCCGGGGCTTCGATGCCAACCGAAACGCGGATTGTGTTTTCAGAGATACCTGCTTCTCGGCGGGCTTCTAATGTCATTGAAGCATGACTCATTGTTTCGGGGTATTCAATCAGCGATTCGATACCGCCGAGTGATTCTGCCAGTTGGAAGAGTTGAATTTTTGCGAACAGTTTTTCTGCAGCCGGACGGCCTCCTTTAATATCAAAACTTAACATCCCGCCAAAACCGTCTTGCTGTTTTTTCGCCAGTTCGTGATGCGGATGCGATTCCAGACCGGGATAATAAACTTTTTCGACATGGGGATGTTCATCCAGCATTCTCGCCAATGCTTCGGCTCCACGTTGATGGGCTTCCATGCGTGGGGCGAGAGTTTTGACACCTCGTAGAACAAGAAAGGCATCGAACGGTGCGCAGGCGAGTCCAAGTGAATTAACCGTGTAAGCAACTTTGGCAGCCAACTCTTCGGTTCGTGAAACAACACAGCCGCCGACGACATCGGAATGACCGTTGAGATATTTTGTTGTTGAATGCACGATAATATCAACGCCATATTCAAACGGGCGTTGAAGGTAAGGCGAAAGAAAAGTGTTATCTGCAATCGTCAGAACATCCGCTTGTTTTGCAATTTCGGTCATGGCTGCGATATCAATTAAATTGAGCAGCGGATTACTTGGCGTTTCAATCCAGATACATTTGGTGTTTGGCTTGATCGCGTCCTTCACATTTTGCGGATCACTCATATCGACAAAGGAAAATTCCAGGCCCATTTTCGTGAAGACATCTGCAAACAGACGGTACGTGCCGCCATAAATATCGTTGCCTGCGATAATGTGATCGTGTGGCGAAAACAGGTGCATCGCCGCGGTGATAGCTGCCATGCCTGTCGCAGTCGCCTGGGCACCAACGCCTCCTTCGAGAGCAGAAATGTTTTCTTCGAGCGCCGTGCGTGTCGGGTTCGCAGAACGTGTATAATCGTAGCCGGAGTTCGTTTCCAGATCGTTCCAGTAATAGGTCGATGAGGTATAAATCGGCGTTGTGCAACTGTTGAACAAAGAGTCTTTATTCACCCCGGTATGAACAGCACGCGTTGCAAAATGTAGTTTAGAAATATCTTCAGCCATAGTGGATTCAATCAAACAGCAGTGTGAAGTAGAATAGTGGTAGTGTCCGCTGTGCGGCCCAATACTTTGGAGACGTGATAACAATTCGATGGTCCGCAATAGCGGACCCTACTTTTCAGTTTTATTATTCAATTGGTCTGCAATCTGCTGTTCTTTGTCAGAGATGCGATACAGTGAAACTCCAAGAACAGTAAAGATAAGCGTGGGCATGGAAAGCATCGCTAGAATACTTGCCATGTAAGCCTGCGGCAGTCGATCATTCCCGGCATCCTCGGCTGCAATTTTGCACATCGGACAGGCCTGAACCGTGTTAGTTCCTGCACTGAGCGAAATACAGCAAACCGCAAATAGTAAAATCAGTTTTTTTATATTCTTCATATACCCTAACCAGCGAATAAACAACAAAATATCCTGCCACTTTTGCGAAGAATTTCATTGAATAAGATATTATATTTGTCAGTATTGTTACATCTTTGAAGTGTAGGATGGCGTGCTTGCCCCCATCAAAAACAGCCTCCACTTCTGTGAGGCTAATGCTGCTGAATCTGTTTCCGCACCACAACCGCACCACCTCTTTTTTGTCATTGAACGCAACCCAGCACGCGAAGATGGGTGCAAGCACGCCATCCTACGAAACTTCATCACCGCAGCCGCATTCGTCAGGCTGGAAAGCCTAACCTACACCAGCAATGTGGTACAACATGACATAAATTATGACACCGGTTGCAGAAACATACAACCAGATTGGGAAAGTTACTTGAGCCAACGTGCGATGTTTTTTCCACTTCCCCTTTAATCCGAGATAAATCGTAATGACCGAAAGAAACGGGACCAACGCAGCCAGGATAATGTGGCTGAACAGGATAGAAAGGTAAACTTGCCGCAGGAAACCGATCTCAGGAAATTTTCGCGAAGAAGTCCCCGTGTAATGATGTAGGCCCCAGTGATAGGTTAAGTAACTTCCCAGAAACGCGACCGACACAGCAAACGCGAGCAGCATCGTTTTTTTATGAGCCTCGCGGTTCCCCTGGCGAATCAATCGGTATCCAACAAGCAATAAAATTAGTGCGCAACCATTGAGAATCGCATTCAACGCCGGCAGACGTAAAAGCCAATCGGGAGCAACATTTTTTTTATCCTCTGTTTTCTTATCAACAGGAGTTACTGTCGTTTCGTCGCTGGTTGTTTTCTCTTCAGCTTCTGATTTTTCTTCTGGATTTTCGTTTTTTGATATTGATGGATTCGGGAGGTTTTCCGGGACGAGAAACCGATTTTCTTCCGGGATCTCCATTTTTCCTTCGAGAACACGTCTTAAAATGACCATTTCTTTCGGATCGGTTAACAGATACTGCCCGACGACCATGCCGTTAGCGTCAATTTGCATCACGCGATCAGAATGGGCAAACTCCATTCCGAACAGGCGACTCTTTCCTTTGCGTTCTTCAACAATCTGCAAAAAGCTGTTGCGGATCAGATCGAAAATTTCCTGTTGTTTGCCTGTCAGAAACAGCCATTTCTTGGGATCGGCCTGATAAATTTCTGCGTATTGTTTCAAACGTTCGGGCGTGTCTCGTTCTGGATCGACGGTGATGGTGACGAATTCTACATCCAGATCTTTACAGGCGTGGCTCAACTCCATCATTGATTTGGTATTAGCCGGGCAGGTCATTGCACAACTGGTGAAGATGAAATTGACGCACCACGGCTTGCCAAGCAAATCTTTATTGGTGATTGTCTTGCCGCTACGTTCGGTCAAGGAAAAATCAGCCACTTTGCGAGGGGCAAGTTTAACGCCTTTTTGTTCGATGACAAACGGTTTTGATTTGACAAACTGATTGACTTGGGTTGGTCCGCTGCTGACCTCTTTTTCTGCAAGCTTATTTGTGGCAGGGCCGGTTTGCATCACCACCAATAAAGAAACAGCAACAATTAGCCAGAGGATACCGCTGATCGTGCGGCTCATCACTTTTGAAGGGCGAATTTGTTCGCCAGAGTCAGCATCTTCTGAAGTCATTTGCAGGGAATTCGTAGAGGTTCTGGCACAACTCAAAATCACTCAGTTAAGGGATTTGAGGGATGTCCAAATCGTAATAGTGAATGGAAATATCGGGGATGAGCACCATCAGCAGCCCAATCGCCAGAATGATTGTAGGCATCAGGATGGCATATTTCCACTTACGTTCAAATTTCAGGTGCATAAAAAACAGCATCACAAAAGCTGCTTTGGCTGTTGCGACAAG
>JAJRTM010000567.1 GCA_024278285.1 Planctomycetota bacterium | reverse complement strand
GACCAACCGATTGCTGCCCTGATTAAAGATTTGAAACAACGCGGACTACTTGATGAAACACTCATTATTTGCAGCGGCGAATTTGGTCGCACGCCGGTTGTTGAATTGCCAACCGCGGGGTCAAACGCCGGGAAAATTAACGGAAGAGATCACAACCATTACGGCTTTACCACCTGGCTCGCAGGTGGCGGAGTGAAGGGCGGATTTGTGCATGGGGCAACCGACGAATTCGGCTTCCGGGCGGTCGAAAACAAGGTACATGTTCACGATTTGCAGGCAACAATTATGCACTTGCTGGGGTTTGATCACGAACGACTCACCTACCTTTATTCTGGTCGCGAGTACCGTTTGACCGACTTGGAAGGGAAATTAGTCCCGGAAATTCTGGCATAAATGGAATTTTCGGTTAACATTGAAGCAGATTTCATCCGGTGTCGATGAATACCAATGGGAGAGTCTGCGAGTTTTCGCATTACAAATGTTGTCGCAGCGACATCGGACGTCGTCTACGTAGTACTGCAAGCAGTAGTTGATATGTAGCGTTTTTTTGCATTTCGTAAGTGAAAAACTATAAAAAACGTTCAATATCAATTCGGAAGATTGACAGTAGTAATAACTCCGTATGGTGCAATAGTCGATTCGGCTCAGCCACAAAAGGTTGGGCCTCTGCTTCGAACTGTTGCCTTTTTAGACGTTCGGTTTTTGTATGAGTTCTTTTCGATTTCATCTTTCTCGATCCATCGCTTCGTGGTCCCATATTTTCTATTCTGTTGCGGTCGTTTTATGGATCGCTGCTGCCTTGGTGCGACTGACCGTTCGTGACTTGAGTCCCTTCTCTCTCGTGACTGTGTTCTATTATATGTCGCCGGGTGTTTTGTTATTTCTTGGCGCGGGACTATTGATGTTCTACGCAGGGGCGATTCAGCGTTATCGGTTAGCTGCAACATGGTGCGTGATGGCTGTTGTTGTCGCGCAGTGTGCGGGGTCGCATCATGTGTTACCCGTGCAATATTCAGATTCTTCCCAGCAACAAAAAACATATCGAATTCTCCTGTGGAATACTTGCCACGGACGACATGGCTGGGAAAATGTTGCAGAGGAATTGAACAGGCATCAGGCGGATATCATTGCGATGGTCGAAGCGGGGCCTCCTACTGAAGCGATGCGATCTTTCTGGAAGAAGAATTTTCCGGGTTACGATATTTCTCTTCTGGGAGGAGAAATGTTATTGATGACCAAAGGAAAATCGACAGCCGTGCGTGCCAGAAAAATTGGCAGGCAGGGGCAGGTTCGCGAAGTCGATATCATTCTCGATGGTCAATTGTTAACAACAATGGTCGTCGATATTCATGGTCGCCCCGATTTGCCGCGAAACGAATCAATTCGAGAATTAGCTGAATTGCTGAAGTCCCGCCAATCCCGACCGGTACTTGTTGCAGGCGATTTTAATACCCCCAGCGAATCGCCCTTGTTTCAGCCTGTTCAACAGCAAGGCTCGAATGCGTTTGAAGTGGCTGGACAAGGATATTCCCCCACATGGCCGTGGATTCTTCCCGTTTTAGTGCTTGATCAAATCTGGAGCAATCAACAAATTCGATTTGACAATTGCCGCACCGTTTGGTCAAAAGCGTCTGACCACAGTGCGGTCATTGCAGAATTCCACTTTGAATAAATCAGGCTTAGGATCACTCGAACAATTACTGTCTCATTTCCTAACCCGGCGTAGCCGGAACCAAACAGGAAAGTAGGCGTTAGGTAGTAGGTATTAGGCGTTAGAAAAAGTAGGATGGCGTGCTTGCACCCATCAAATGTGGTTTCCACTTTTTTAAATCTAACGCCGTATTAGTCTCATGCCGGTGAATCAATGGCAGGATAATAACAAATTTCACTCTCTATTTTTCATTGAACGCAACTGGGCACGCGAAGATGGGTGCAAGCACACCATCCTACGACGAACTGAAAAATTGAAAGCCCAGCACGGCTGGTTCATTCTGATAGCCGTAACCAAATTGATGTTTTTCTAGAGTTTGCGAGCCGTTCGCAAACTCTTACCGTTAGTAGTATGGAACGGTAAAAAAGAAGGGGCGATTATTGCCCAGCTAGAGTGTCTGATAAGACTTCTTGTGACTGCGTCACCCAGACGCGATGCGTCTGGGCCATCCAAAGATCACGACAGTTATTTATCAAGCGATCCTAAGCCGGCTATGCCGGGTTAGTTGCTCTTAACTTGTTCAACCCATTGCTTAAGTAATTCAAACTGCAAAGCGAATTCCGGGGTCGTGGTTCCCATGGGGCTTTTGAAGAAGCAGGCGAGTTGTTCCTGAATACCGCTGCTTCCCAGGCGTTGCTGGAGTTCGCAAAGGCGGATTAAATCTAGAACCAGCGGAGCCGCTAAAATGGAATCGCAACCCTGCCAGGTCAATTGCAGCGTCATTTTTGTATTCAGAAAACCTTCAAAGTGAATGTGATCCCACGCCGTTTTCCAATCTCCTAAAGACTCGATGTATTCGATGGAAACGAGCGATTGCAAATCGTACCCGAGAATCTCCGACAATAAATGTGCCTTGGAATGTACCTTGGTTGCTTTGTTTTCAGGATCGTTCAGCACGATGCCATCCATGTTGCCGAAAATGTTATGCCCGACCCAGCT
>JAJRTM010000566.1 GCA_024278285.1 Planctomycetota bacterium | reverse complement strand
CAGCGATGGTACCTCTTATACATTGCCTGTCCAGTCTATTCCTGCTTCCACTGGTTACGGTGAACCTCTTTCCAAACATGCCCGGCTGAAGGATGGTGTGCAGATCGTTTCAGCCATTACAACAGACCCTCGTTTCACTCCGGCTGATAACCCACCAAACGGCGAATCGCCTCAACCTTATTTACAGGTTGCAACAGAATTCGGTCAGGTCATCTCGATCTCCTTTTCATCTTTCAGACAGCCCTCATCAAAAAGTGGTCGCAAATATTGCAGACTGGCAAACGGAGACCGCGTTGTGTTTGCACAGTTGATTGGTGAGTATGAAACAATGTTCCTGGCTTCAAAAAAAGCACGCATTGTTCACTTTTCGCTGGATGATGTCCCTTTGCTTGCCAATCCTGGCCGCGGTGTCAAAGGAATCAAACTTGAAAAGAACGATCAGGTTATCGGTGCTGTTTTACTGGGACGCCCCAGCGATTGCTTGAAAGTCATCAACGCCAACGGCAAGCAACTCACATTCGGACAAGCCAAATATGGGGTGATCTCACGCGGCGGGAAAGGCCATAAAACAAGTCAACGCACTGGATTTCGAGAAGTGCTACGACCAGAAATCAAATTAGTTGACTGGGCTACCTTGGAAGACAGTTAACATCGGGCAACCAATTACTGTCGGGTTTACGAATTTGAAAAATATGGAGAGTTGAGTGAGCGGCAAGACGCTAGCCGCCGGTAGGACGCTTTACCCGTAGTGACTGAGTCTCTTTTGATGATTACCGGCGGCTAGCGCCTTGCCGCTTACAAAACATAAGACCTGACAGTTAATGTTTGACCGATGCTAACATCAGACAAACAATTACTGTCGGATTTTGCTATTTTGTTTGGGGGAAAGCCACTATCGCCAGGAGGGATATCGCCAGTGGGGACGCATTGTCAGGCTGGAAAGCCTAACCTACGACCTAACGCCTACTACCAAATACCTATTCATGACCACTTTTAATCCGGTTATTAATGAGTGGTTTTCGTATCGAGTGATTGCAGAGCCGGAAAATGTGGTGGTCGGTTCGGTTGATGAAGAGTTTGCCTCAGAATATCAAGCGGGGAATATTTTTCTACTTGGTAGCACTTCATGGCGGCTCAAACATGTGCGTGGCAATGATGTGACTGTCGTACCTTTGGATGGTCCAGACGCCTCACATCTGTGTAACGCCGTCACAAGAAGCCTTATCAGAGACTCTGCCGAGACGATAATCGGTTCCTTTTTTTCCGTTTCATACTTTTCCTTCGCAGGAAACCTTCTCGGCTTCTTGTTCCAAAGCAACCCAGGTATCAGAATGAACCAGTCGTGCTGGCTGATTTTATATGATTCGTTTTTACATCATGGGCATCAATTCTCTTTTTACTTTTTTATGCAATCTTGCAAAAGCAGCGTGGCGTATACTTAGAGTGGTCTTTTTCTATTGTTTGATACTCTTTCGTGCTTCGCTTTTCTGGAGACTGCCGCAATGCCTTTACCTGCAGACACAATGCAATCTTTGGAGCGTCTTGATACGTTTCAGGAAGCTTTCGACAGAGAAGAAATCCCGCGGTGGAAGCGTCTGTTTCAAAAAACAGACAGTCTGTTTTTGTTGATACTAATCATCGGCCTGTTCAGTTTTGGTACCTTCTTGTTGCTACTTGTCAACAAAACCGTGAAACAGAGTGCGGAGAAAAAACAACAGCAGGCATCATCAGGAAAAAAAGTAAATGTGCTCGAAATTTCACTGGGAGAATTTGAGTCGATGAAAACGAGTCGGGAGAATCCAGGTTATTTATCAGTGATTGAGTATGAAACCACCTTGTCTGTGGAAGAGAGCATGATCGGAACCATGCAGAATGAACGAGAAATCTACAGCAGAAAAAAACGACTTCGCTCGATTGTTGAATTTGAAATCAACAGTGCCTCTGCCCAGGAACTCAACGAACCTGATCTTGGTTCAATCAGATCTTCTATTTTGATGCAGATGAATAAATTCCTTGGCGATGACAGCGTGAATGACGTATTGTTTCCGCATTACGTCAGGTTCAATCTGCCCGCTACACCTTGAAATACAATTGCCCGGTAGGGTCTGCTGTGCAGACCATGGTGATGCGTTTGTTTTGCCTCTTCATTTTGTTGCCAACTTTATGAAGTGTTTGCTGACTGAGAGGTTTTCGTGGAATTCACATCCAACTAAGTATCGACCAATTAATAACTTTCACCTGTGTTCGTTTATCGTAGGCTGGTGCATAGAAGTAGTACATCAACGAAACAGAGACCATGAAAACTCATCCTTCAAATTCGTGGCTTGAAAAAGCAGTACCGCTTTGTCAAAGTTTGACTTCAGGGAACCTCTATTAAAGAACCAAAGAAAATATCTGAATGTCATCGCAACTGCTACGAATGATTCTGATGTTGCTTGTGGCTACTTCAGTGGCGGCAACGTTTTTCGTCTGGGTCATGCCGATCGAAGCGGTTCAATCCTGGATGATGCAACGAGCGGATGCCAATTCGTATGCGTATTATGCAGCCAGCGAACAGGCTGAAGCGATGTGGGTTTCTGCGAGAATTCTCTTTCCCGTTCTTTCACTGTTCTTGATCGCGGCTGTTTATTTCAGCGATGCGGTCTCTCAGTTCCTCATCGAATCTATTGCTCTGTTTTTCGAACAGACATCTATTAACCGGAAGGGGAAAAGCGATTCAGCCCGAACGATTTTGTTTCGCCTTTTCCTTATAAGCTGGTTCAGTTTGGGACTCTTTCATTTTGCAGCAGGTCTTTGGAAACGGGTAGAGGATTGGCCGTGGTATCATTTCAGTACCGGTGCGGAAATTATGCCGAATATTAGCGATTCCAATCGAGATGTGATCCGCTATTTGAAAGAAACGACCGAAGAAGATTCGCGAATTCTGATTCTCAGCGACCAAAAACTTTTCTTTCTTTCGTACTACTTACTCCCTCGCCGGCTGTTTCACGTTATTCATCCAGAAAGTGAATTCGTTATTCCCAAAGCGAATCAACAGCGTCAATTAACCGCGTATCGTTTTGATGAACTTGATGCGAAAACGGTTTCTAAAATATCGCCGGACTATATTCTTGAATATTTTGAAGGGGCAAGGTATCTGGAGAATGATAAATTGCGAGTTGATCCGTTTTGGATACAGTTTCAACAACGCCGATACGGTCCGAATTTCGAGCCAACATACAATGTGCGACTCCGCAGATACATTCCCGGCAATGCCAAACTGCTTCATTCAAACACGATATCAGGAGGAGATTCATGATTGATCTACTTCTGGTCGTTTCGGGCATCCTTGGCGTATGGGGCATAGGAATTGCGATTGCCTACTATCTGCTTTCAAGAATGCTGCTGCTTTCAAAAATCTCAACAAAGATAAACGTGGCGGAACTTCTTGGACTGGGGCTTGTTTTTGGGTTTGGGGCGACCGCAATCTTTTATTTCCTATGGGGAATGGTCGGGCTACGGTTTAGCTCGAATCTGGCTTACTTTTGGACAGGGGTTGGAATTGTTGCTGGCGCCAGAACACTTTTTATTCGTTACCGTCACTTGTTCCAAAAAGATGAAAGCGAATTATCCGTATCCCGCACAAATCAATTTTCCCGCCTTTGCTGGGGGATTCTTCTATTACTTGCAGCCACGACGATGCTGGAAACTTTAATGACGCCGCAACGCTTTTGGGATGAACGAGCGATTTTCGGCCTGAAAGCAATCGTCATTTTTCAAGATGGAACCGTGCAAAGCGAATCTTTACACGATCCGAATTTTGTGCAATATCATCCGAAGTACCCGCTGTTGATTCCGCTTAACGAAACTCACATTTATTTCCTTCTGGGGGAAGTGAATGATCGCTGGGCGAAGGTGATGTTTCCTCTTTTATACCTGGGCATGATT
>JAJRTM010000565.1 GCA_024278285.1 Planctomycetota bacterium | reverse complement strand
TTGGAATCGATGAAAATCGAAGATTCTGCATCCTTAGCCGGGACGCTAGAGTTCAAGGGAGATCATCAAGGAAAAGTGGTGACCGCTGCCTGGGACGCCACACTCGTTTTAAACCAGGCCGATATTTTCCTGGGTGTCGATGTCGAAAAAGTCAGCGGCTCAATTAAATTTACCGGCTCGCTTGATCGAGATGGAATCGCAACTATTTCTGATGGAAAACTGGCGTTAGATTCCTGTTGGGTCATGGGATATCATATAACAGATGTGAAAGGGCCTTTCGTCATCGAAAAAGATCGTATCGTCGTCGGTTCTGAAAAAATGTTCGATAACGGTGACAATACTGACGAAGAAGAATGGAAAACAATCTCTCGAAACGAACGAGTTGCGGGCCGTATTTTTGGTGGGGAACTATTTCTGGATTTACTGGCGTTACGAACGCGAACAATGCCATACGTTTTACGATGCAAATTATCCCGGGCCGATCTTGAGCAGTGGGCGATTCAGAATAAGTACGGCCAGGCAAATATTCGTGGCGAAATAAATGGCTACATCGATTTAGCGGGCGATACTGTTTCGACACGCAATTTGGTCGGCAATGGTGAAGTGCAAATCAGCCCGGCTGCCCTTTACGAATTGCCTGTTGTTCTTCAAATGATACAGAAACTAAAATTCATTCCGGTTCATGGCTCCGCGTTTCACAAGGCTTATACAAAGTACCGTGTGCAAGATGAAAAAATAATCTTTGATGAAATTGCACTTTTGGGAGACAGCATCAGCCTGCTTGGCAAAGGCTATATCCGTTTTGACCGCACGATTGATCTCGATTTTGTTTCTCGCAGGCCTCGCAAGAGTCGCATCAATGTAATTTCTCAAGTCCTGACCGGCCTGGAACGGATTTTGCCTGTGATGTTTATCGTTGATGTAACCGGGACCATTGACTACCCAATTATCGATGTTCAAGATGGCGTTACCGATGGCGTTAACGGTGCATTGCAAGGGTTTATCAAAGTGTTAGAAGCAGGTCCGGCAAACTTGCGACCCATTCTCATTCAACCACCCCCGCGATTTCACCTACCAAAACAGTAAAAATAAATTACGATTTAACTTTTACGTAATTTGCTCGTCCCCAATCTCTGGCCTGGTTATTAATGGTTTGTTTAACGGCAAGCCGGAGGCGACTGTGTAAACCGGCCTGCTAAATTCAACCGGGTAGCTCAGACAATCCCGTTCAGGGTTGTTTGAGTTGCGTAGCAACCCGAAAAATTATTTTCCAGGCACCACTTATTCTGATTATCAAACCGATCACTGAAATCCTCGGGTGCCTGACGAATCAATGTAACGATTCAATCTTAGAAGGTGTTTAGTCCCAGGCGGGAGAGCAAGCGAATTCTCGTAACGCGGCTTGGGCAACAATTTGCGGGCAGGACCAGACGAGAAAAAACATCGATTCCCGCACGGTTCGTTCCGCCAGATGTCCTTGCACAAATCCTCTTCCTTTTGCGGCAGTAAGATACGCCTGCGAAGCGCGCAGCACCAGCGAGTTCGAACGTGTTCGCAAGTTTTGCGGCGTCAATTTCTGATCTTCACAAGAAGAGTGCGTCTGGGCTGATTCGAGGTCGCTCAGAAGCTCGTTTAATTCTGCGATCAGTTGTTCGCATTCGGTTTGAAGTTCATTTCGGATTTCTGCTTCTTGTGAAAGGGCGCGAATCGCTCGGCGGGCAACACCGGTTGCGATCAGGCTGGTTGTTAAAGAACCAGTTCCTCCCCCTCCCGATTTCATGATATTTTCAGCGGGGCCAGCCACCAGATTTTCTTTGGGGATGAAAACATCGTCCAAGTGCATACTCCCTGTTGCAGAGGCCGTCAACGAAAGCATCTTGACAGGCTCGCCAAGTTCAACACCGTCTAAATCGGTTGGCATTGCCAGCAGAATTTGTTTGCCATCTTCGAGGGTTGCCCCAGTCACAAGTAAATCGGCATGAATGGCGCCGGTAATCCAAGGGACCATTCCCGCAAGAACGAATCCCTGATCGGTTTCATGAACAGTCACCAACGGTTTGGCAAGGTGTTGCCCGGAACTGGAAAGATGAGAGATTCCTACCGTTGCAAATGTTTTTCCGGATGCAAGATCGGGAAGAACCGATTGCTTGAGGGCATCATTCGAGCAAGCCACAATTCTTTGAACCGCTGCATTTCGCTGGGAGAGGGCGAACGATGTCGTTAAACAAGCCGAGGTACAATCCAGATAAACAGTCTCCATTTCCTGACTGGCAGGAACACGACCGCCATAGATTTCAGGAATTCCAAGAGCGGAGATCCCTGCTTCAGTCAAACAGTGTAATTGCTCACGCGGCCAACGATTTTCAAGATCGATCGCTTCTGCCTGCTCTGCGATTTTCTGAAAAGCACGAAGATATTCCGGATTGTTTGTTACAAATTCAGAAAGCATGAATATCCCTTTCTTAACCCGAGAATTGAAAGTAATGTAGGGTACGCTGTGCGTACCACGCTTGAAGAACAGAGAATGCTATAATAGCAATATCCCCCATAAATGGTAAGCCACAACTGGTATGCACAGCATACCCTACCTGAGTGATGTCATCTAACCTTGCCAATGATTTACAAAAAAGTTTCGCTGAGAACCGCTCGGGCGGCTTCGGCTTGTGATCTGTTGATGACTGTTGTCATTCGCATTTCGCTGGTTCCGACCAGAAGGATGTTGATCTCTTTTGAGGCCAGCGCGGCGAACATTTTTTCTCCCACGCCGGTATGACTGCGTAACCCAATCCCCGCGACTGAAATTTTAGCG
>JAJRTM010000564.1 GCA_024278285.1 Planctomycetota bacterium | reverse complement strand
CAATAAACCGCCTCGGCTCGGGATGTTTTTCAAGTCGTATTTCCTCTGCCCACTGCCTTGCGGTTTGAGACCGTAATGTTTTGCAAGCTGCGGTGTGAGAAAAGTGACTTGCGCATTGAGCAGGTCCGAAAGTGGCCGTTTTTGTTTCCAGACAACTTCTTCGTAGAACGCTAACGTTTCCTGACGCATATCAACAGCCAGTTTCGGATTCCAGTTCGGGAAGCGTTTTTTGCCGGGGCGTAAATTATCCAATCGCGAAAGATTCAGCCAGTCGTGAATGAATGCGAGTGAACGATCTTTCGCCTGTGGAGCAGCCAACAATCGTTTGATTTCTTTTTGCAGATCGCTGCCAAATAATTTGCCTTCTTCTGCCGCCCGCAATAATGGTTGATCGGGAGGGCCGCCCAGAAGAATATAGCTGATACGGTTTGCCAATTCGTAATGATCAACCGGAGACAACGTCCCGTCCCCCTGTTGATGTTCGATGCGATACAGAAACCGGGGCGATTGCAGCATCGCTTCCAGAATTAGTCCGACCGCTTCGTGAAAATCACCTCCCGAACTGGCAACGGTTGTTGAGATACCTCGCAGCGTCGCGATTTCCTGTTCGTTCAGCGGGGCGCGATAAATTAACTTTCCCATCTGCGAGATTAACGGTCGCATGTTTCGGTCGGTTAACCGTTTGCTTTGAGTATATTTTTTTGCAAAAGCGTCTACATCAACACGCGAAACGATCAATTCCGCCAGCCGGGCGTAAGCTTCGACATGCTTCAAATCGACATTCAAATTGTAAGCGGTGTTACTGAAACCATCTGCCCGCATATCCGGCGGAAGAATTCGCAGAGCCTCTTTTGAGATATCAACCCCCAGGGCAGATTTCACCGTTGTGATGTATTCCTGCACGGTCAACCGGCGGACCCAGTTTTTTCCATCATCTTCGCCATGCACATAAACGGCTGGATCAATTTGTTCGAGTGACCAAATCGCCCCGGCATCGATCCATTTCTTCAACAGTTGTTTTTCCTGTGCTGAAAGTGGCGGGTGATCCTGAGGCATTTCATCGGTCTTCACCATTTCCCAAAGTGAACTTTTTGAGGAACGACCGGGAATAATCACTGGACCATTTTCGCCTCCTTTGAATGCATCTTTTTTTTGCGATAAATCAAGCCGCCCTTCCTTGCTTGCAGAGTCGTGGCAATCGAGACAATGATTGGAAATGATCGCTGCAATCTTCGTTTCAAAATGCTCAGGCGTGGCTTCTTTTTTGACAATCACTTTCGGCTTAGCGAGTATCTTGTGTCCCGCCTTGAAATTTATCGTGACATCTTCCGGCTTGAACGCTCGATTATAAATCGCGACCAGGTACAATGTTCCCAGCCAGTCGCGATCATTGGAAAGTTCGTTTGCCAAAGCAAGGTGATAGGAACTGTTCCAGTTGGAAGTACCTCCAGCAACTTGCTTTTCAATTTCCTTTTTGCCGTTGATATAAATCCTGACTTGACCGTTTCGATTTCGTGTGTAGACGATGTGTACCATCTTTGGTTGCAATGTTTTTGCAGGCGTGCTTACCGAAGGGATGCCGTTGGTGCTTGTTTTTGTGGTGCGAAATCGAACGTCAATTTTATCGTTCTCTTGCCCCAGCGTGAAATTCCGTTCGCTCGGACCACTCGATAAAGTGAGAACACGAGCCGGTCCTTTCTGATTCATCTTTGCAGGACGAAACCAAACTTCCAGCGTGCATTCATTGCTTTGTCGAATTGAATTGACAAGTCGCTTCGCTGGCTTGAGAGAACGAATCAGCGTTTTCTTTTTGATCTCCAATGCCCCGGCTTGACGGACGACATTTTTCAGATTCGCAATTTTCAGATCAATCGGCGTTCCCACTCCTGATCGATCTTTGATCAGCGATCCGCTGGTATCACGAAAATCGTAAATCACCTGTAAGCCGGTTGTGACTCGTAAATTTGAATTGGGAGAATTCTGAGCTGAAGATTTTTCCCACAGAGAGCTTAGAGCAATGCAGGCGATCATCAACGTAGCAAAAATGATTCTGGCTTTTATCGGTTTGCCGAACATGATCAATCCATGCCATCTAAAATAAAGCGACTTGCTGGTTTTACCCTGGCAGCGTCAAGGAAAAAGCTGTACTTCACAGTACGCAATACGATGCCATATTATATCAGAAATAACATCAGCAAACATCAGAATTGACATTCATTAACAAACAGAGATGCTTTGAGGCGAATGAGAAAGTAGTATAATGAGTTCTAATTTATGGACTTTTGCTGATTTCAGGTTGCAATTTCGGGCACAATCGCGATATTCCATACATCAGCCCAATTGTTCTCTCCCGCACAGTCCATTCGAACCATTTGCCGATGAAAATATTGTGTTGTGGGTGTATGATAAGTGAATATGGAACTAAACGGGTTACATTACCCCACGACCAGGCCGTTCCTCATCAATAATCTTTGAGAGCGTATTACAGAAAGTTAGTCAGCTTTTCATGGCACGTCATTTGAAAATTTTTGAAGTGGAGAAGGTTCCGCCCTGTATTTATGTGACGCCCGTTGGTCAGGGAGCAAGCTTTCGGTACGCCGATTTACAAATGGAAGCCAATACAGTACGTGCCTTGGTTTCTAATGCTGATTATTCTGCTTTAATTATCGATTTAAGCCGTCTCGATTATTTCGGCTCTGAATTTATCGGAGCGCTGATTATCATCGGGCGGGAAAAAAAGAACCGTGGCGGCAAGGTCGCGATTTGCAGCGCCAACGATAATATGCACGAAGTGCTTAAAAACATGGCTATTTTCAAGCTATGGCCCTATTTTGAAGACCGGGCGACCGCTTTAGAAGCCCTGCTGAATTAAGAATGCCCCGGTAAAATAACGCTTTCGTGTGCCACGGCTCTGTGAGCCGTGTTGCGTTGAAGTGAGAATTTTCGCTTAAATTTTAGCTTGGTTTTTAGCTTGCACGGCTCACAGAGCCGTGGCACAGACAGCATGCTCAAACAAAACAGACGCCGAATGTCTGTGCTCCTTTTGAATGAATAGAGGTGCCCCTAACCTGCGAACCCCTACGCCAATTGCTTCTGTTAATACAGGTACAATGGGAAGACCTGTCAAATCAGAAATAATTCTTTCAGATCGTTCTACCGTTAAAGTCGATACGTGAAGTTGGGGCGGGAGGTGCGCTAATTCTGTTGGTGAAACCTGACAGTGATGATTCAAAATGCGGGAATGTGGGGTGCTAGGTAATGTCAGATAAAGGTAAAGGGCAGAATCGTCAAAGGCTCTGTTTTCTTCTTGTGCTGGCTGTGGGAACAGTCACTTTGGCAGGCTGCGTTGGCAAGAAGTATGGTTTCCCCGGATTTGGTGCCAAGCAGGCTTCAAGCACCGAAACGCAAGAGCAGGCTCCCGAGGAAAAAAATGTCTCGCAGGAAAAAGAACCTTCTGATTTGAATCATGTCGCTTCCACAGAAACAAAAGATAAAACAACGATTCTTCCTGCATCTTCTTCCCATCAGAAAAATATGCCTGATGATTCTTCTACTGGAACCTCTTACGTGGGCAGCGATTCTGATTCGCAATCAAAAAAAATCGTCTCTGAAGTTGATGCTGCTTTTCAGAACATGCTGGCTGGAGATTCCGGGGTTCAGAAAGAAGAGGCGGCGCAAGATCTTGGTAGTTATAAAAAGCTGGTCTCTGATGTAGAACACGGGACATCTTCTTTAGATGCCTTGAAGGCGTCACTTGAAAAGTTGAATGAAAATAGTGCTGTCCAGTCGATGCCGCTTGATCAGAATGATGAAACGTTTGCACAATTCGTCAGTCGTCATCAACAAAAGTCGCCTGAAGTTGTGAGTGAGCCATCGATTACAGAAGAAGTTCCCGGCATCGTAAAACTTGCCGATTCTGAGCCGGCAGATAAATCAAACTTTTCTCTAGAATTCCCCTGGTTCGGCACTTCCGGGGATTCAGAAAATAGTAAACCAGAGTCGGCAAGCGATGAAAAACAACTTCCACCAAGTGAACCGGGCCATATTCAAAACATGCTGACAAAAGCTCGAAGTTTAATCCAGGAAAACAATCTGTTTGATGCCCGTATTATTGCAGAAACTGCGAGTGCTCTTAAAAAGAAAACGCAAGCAGTGTTTTTACCGGAAGAAATTACTCCTGAGCAAATTCTCGAAGAGATTGCGATGCGTGAACGACAAAGAAAAGAACAGCTCCTGGCGAGCCTGGATTCAAATATTAAAACAGATTATTTATCTAACAAATTTGATCAACCTGCAAAGCCAGCAGGAAAGCAGACGGCACCGGTCGTTATCGATTTAAGCAAAGAATGGCTCAATACGACGAAGGCAAACGGGACTGACTCTTTGGATGATGTTGCAAGATTTGACCAATCGATTGCAATGTCAAATCAAGCGGCCAGGCTCCCCACGATTACCCCCGCGGGACAACAATTTCAGACACAGTCTGCAAGCTCAACGATCGAAAAAACATCTTACGATTCGGCAGGCAACGCTCCTTATGGAAACAGACCAACCTTACCTGAATCAAAAAGAAGAATCTTACTGCTGGGCAAGGGGCCCGAAGGTGATTCTGCTGGCGATGAACCGGCATTACCAGAGGCGGGTTCATCGTTGCCTCCCCTGTTATCTTTCGGTGGGGATGGAAATCAGGGAGAGCGCGGCGTTCAACTGATGAGCGATGCAGGCAGGATGCCCCAATTGATTGCACCGGGGATTAATCCTGGAAAAGCTGAGCAACTTAATTCCGATTTTGATGAATTTGCAGCAGGGT
>JAJRTM010000563.1 GCA_024278285.1 Planctomycetota bacterium | reverse complement strand
GAGATAAAAGTTGGGGAATTCCAACTGCTGAGGACTCTTATTTCGGTATATCCTGCCACCGTTTTTGTAAGAAAAACCGCCCGCCTGCCGGCTCCAATTGCCACGACATAAATTTCAGCCGCAAGGGTTTTAGCCCAATTCACAAAAAAACCTTGCACCCAAGGTCGAAAGAATAGCAACTTCATACAATAATAACAGAGTAAAATACTTTATCAGCAAGCCCTGTTTATTCATAAATCTCCTCTTGAACGGAGGGTAGACATTCTTGTCTGCCTAAAACAGAGCATGCTGTTACGAGACAGACAGGAATGTCTGTGTTCCCTTTGAATAAATAGAAGTTCCCATAAGCTAAACTATTACAAACTCTTTGAGGATAAACTGATCTTTTTCTATCACAATTTATATGTCCAAACAATTTTACATTATCGATGGCTATAATTTTCTGCATGCAGCAGGGATGATTCCTCGTTCCGTTGGACCTGCAACTTTAGGGCGTTCTCGTCAGCATCTGCTTCACTTTCTTGAAAGCCGATTATCTTTACAAGAGCGATCAAACACGACGATTGTTTTTGATGTGCATCAATTAAAAAATGAGATTGCCGCTTATGAATCTTTCGCACAGATGACAATCATCAATGCGGTTAACTATCCCGATGCAGATACTTGCATTGAAGAATTGATCATCAAGCACTCTGCCCCGAAACAGTTGCTCGTCGTTTCAGCAGATCATCGCCTGCACCGTGCTGCCCGAAAAAGAAAAGCAACCGCGATCGATAGCGAAGATTTTCACGAGTACCTCAACAATCGAGAATCGAATCCTCAAAAAACCGATAACGACGATAAAGAACGCTACCTGCAAGAAATCGACTACCCGCAAGAAGACCTGCCGAAAGATGTCAAATTTTCATCTGATTCACTTGCAGAAACAGACGAACTTGAACTGTGGGAAAAGCGAATCAATGAATTGGAGGAAGAGTAAACGGCAGGAACAGCACCGTAGGGTTCGCTGTTAGAGCGTACCTATTGTGAATTACGATTAACAATTACAATTGCCTTTGTCGCACACATTATCCCTCAAGCGTGGTACGCACAGCGTACCCTACCCCCTGAAGAATTAAACTTTATACGGATTTTTTGATGCCGTATTTTTTTAATTTACGATCAAGTGTTGAGCGTTCGATTCCCAGGATTTGGGAAGCTTTTGACTTATTCCCTTCTGTCATTTTGAGTATCCTGAGGATATGTTCCTGTTCGATTCGTTCCATTGAGATGGCTGGGATTTCTTTAACGCCTGGGCTGATTTGTTCTGTTTGAATCTCTGCTTCCCGCAAGCCGGAGAGTTGGATTTGATCGTGATCAATGACGTTGCCCGTACTTAAAACGACGGCTCGTTCCACAGCATTTTGAAGTTCACGAACATTTCCCGGCCAGTGATGCTGAGAAAGTCGTTCCATCGCCAGCGAGGTGAATTTTTTAACCGGGCGCCCCGTTTTGTCTGCAAATCGCCCTGCAAAAAAGTTGGCCAGTACGGGAATATCATCCCGCCTCTCTTTTAATGTCGGGACAATAATTTCGAGGACCTGCAAACGAAAATATAAATCTTCGCGAAATTTCTTTTCTCGAACGGCTTCTTCAAGATTTCGATTCGTGGCTGCTACCAGGCGGACATCTACCTGGATAGATTCTGAACCGCCAACGCGTTCAAAAGGATGTCCTTCAAGCACTCGTAGAAATTTGGCCTGAATGGACAGGCTCATTTCGCCCACTTCATCGAGAAATAATGTCCCTCGATCAGATTGTTCGAACTTGCCCGGTTTTTGATCGGTTGCGCCGGTGAATGCTCCTTTTTCGTGTCCGAACAGTTCACTCTCCAGCAGCGATTCACTCAAAGCTGCACAGTTCATACAGACAAACGGTTTTTCTTTGCGAGAAGAATTATAATGGATTGCTCTGGCGACTAACTCTTTGCCTGCACCACTTTCACCTCGAATTAAAACGATCGCATCACTCGGCGCGATCAAAGCTATTTTTGATTTCAAATCTTTCATCACCGAACTGTCGCCAACCAATTCGGTTTCAATTGCCAGTTGATGTTTCAATTGAAGGTTTTCGTTTTGAACTTTAATTAAACCATCTTCCAGTTCCTGTCGCTGACGCAAATTCTGTATCGCGACTGCAAGCTGATCTGCTACCGCAAGTGTGTAATCGAGATCGTTCGCATCGAGAGAGTTTTCGGGATTAGTCGAATAAAGATGGATCAAGCCAAAAATTCTTCCTCCATTATGAATGGGAGCAACAATTAATGATTGTGCTTGCAGTTCGTCAATGCTGTCTCTTTGTGTCAGTTCATTGGGATGATCCAGGTCGCTGGCAAGAATCGCTTCGGCGTTTTGAAAAACCTGTTCTGTTAAAGAGGAAGAAACCTGGCGGTATTCCTGGTTCTCAATACTTCGGTAAGCAGAATTCACAAGCTCAGCAGCACTCCCCAGCTTGACCGAATCGAAAGTGGGGCGTGTTAAAATAGCACCAATATCTGCCCCGGTAATGCCGACTAATCCATCAAGCACAATTTCCGAAAGTTCATGAGCCGTCTGAACGTTCCCCATTTTCATCGCCATCTG
>JAJRTM010000562.1 GCA_024278285.1 Planctomycetota bacterium | reverse complement strand
GAGCTTCCAATAATTTTGGAGACCACATGGCGCATTCGTCTTGTTGCTACGCAACCCAACCGCTAAAAGCGGGTGGGCTACCCAATTATTTTAATAGATCCTGCCATTTTTTCGCCGTATTTCATTGAGTAAGAGTTTGACGTGATTGGCTCGCCTGAAATATCCTGTCGCCGCTGGTTCATCAATCCAGGCTGGCATTAAGAAAAAAATAATTGTAGTATCCTGTAATGACTTTTGCAGGCTGCGATCGCGATTTGCATTTCAACAACTTCAACATAAAGGTGGTATCGAATGCTCGTTTTGTGCAATTTTGCAGAAAGAAAAATTCTGTTCGCTGGTTTGATCTGCCTTGTCGGTTTTATCTGTTCAACTTCAGTATTGGCGAAAGAACCTGCTGCCGAGAAAGGGAAACAAGCTGACTGTGAAAAGTGGATTTCTTTATTCGATGGCAAAACGCTCAACGGTTGGAAGAAGACCAACTTCGGCACCGAAGCGGATGTTATTGTTGAAGACAAGATAATGATTATTGAAATGGGGGCACCGCTGACGGGGGTCAACATGACAGACAAAGCATTCAAGCCGCTTCCAAAAATTAACTACGAGATGAAGTTGAAAGCAAAGCGTCATCTGGGAGGCGACTTTTTCGTCGCATTAACGTTCCCCATCAATGATGAATTTTGCTCACTGGTGCTGGGCGGCTGGGGAGGCAGTGTGGTCGGGCTTTCCTGCCTGGACGGTTACGATGCTTCCGAGAATGAAACGACGGATTACTTCCAGTTCAAAAACGGTGTCTGGTACGATATCCGGCTGGTTGTCACTAAAGATAAAATTGAAGCCTGGCTCGACAAGGAAAGAATTATCAAGGTCGATATTTCCGATAAAAAGCTTTCCACCCGAATCGAAGTTGAACTTTCGCATCCGATCGGTCTGGCGACATTCCAGACAACTGCTCATATCCGTGATTTCAAAATGCGTCCCTTACCAAAAAAGAAATAAGGCTTACGCCATGTGCGCTCAAAATCATTGAAACATCCAATGAAAAAGGAAGTCGCATGACGCGAGCATCTTGTTGCTACGCAACTCAGACAACCCTGAACGGGATTGTCTGAGCTACCCGGTTTTGAATTGAGGAGCGTTCTTTTTTCTGCGTCTATGATTGGTGCTTCTACGCAACACAAATGCAGCAGATTGGCATCATTTATTTATGGTTGCCATGCAATCTCGGTTTTATTTCAAAAAGAGTTGGGAGACAGCGAACTCTCAACTGCTATCAATTAAGCCTGTGTTGCTAACGGTTATAACGATTCTCCTTTTTTTGTTGATTAGCATTGCCTGGTGTTATTCGATTTGGAGAATTACTGAAGATCACTTTTCCACAGGCATGGATTCTGCATGTAATCGATTCGATGAGAATTGAACTTTAACAGCTACCAGGAATAGAACATTGAAGTTAACCGAAGCCCTCGATATATCTGCTCGCATGATGACCAGGGCAGGACATCTTCTGAATGCAGAAGAAATGGTTGAAGACAAAGCTCTTCATCAATACTGGATTTATTCGCGTGACCTGACCAATCAATGGCTTCAGAATTTATCGATTTGCCAGAAGGTTCTTTCTCAGGGAGACCCGATTCGTTCGCGTCAATGCTGGCTCGAATACGAACCGGACCTGCGTGAAATTCTGCGGGCAGATATTTTGCACCGCAGTTGGTACACAATTTTGCAGGCGACCGATACAAAAAATAATGTGTGCCACTGTGAACCGATTTGCCGCAGTGTGTTGAGCAACCAGATGCAAGTCAGAACACGTGCCCTGAAACTGATCCTCTCTGGTTACCAAATTGATGCTGCCCGTATGAATCGCCTGAATGAAATTCGTAAAAGTGCAGAAGCGTGGTCTGATTTAATCTGTTCACATTTGGTAATCCGATACGATATTCAAGGGATCTTATTTGACGAAAAAAGAGCGGCTAAATGGGGGAAGCAGCCTCTCGGGCTACTGTTGCCTGAGTTGAAACTTCCTGCTTTTGCGACTCGCCAGGTCGATTCGAACTGGAGTCTTATTACGGGATCACAAAACACGGACAGGCTGAACTCGTTACAGAAATTGGCTCGAACAATGCTCGATTGCTTCCCACCTTCCGCCTTCAATCACGATGGCACTTTGCGATCGGTTTGAATATTAATGAAGCTCCTACTTAATTCAAAAACAGTTTGAACGCAGGGCAGACATTCTTGTCTGTCTTCAAGACGGGAGATTTAAGCACGACAGACAGGAATGTCTGTGCTCCTTTTTGAATGAAGAGAGGCTCCCTCAAAAAAATGGGGCTGGTTTTTCTTCTTTCAGTGCTGCCCGAGTCATTATTTCCTGTCATTTCTGCCAAAACCAGCAACAATTGGTTCAATTCAGTTGACGGATGAGACGAAAAACATCATCTTAGCGGGCAGCATACGCAACTTCTCTTTATTGAGACAAGTGGTTGTATCGATTTGAAGAACAGTCAACTCTTATTATATTTGGATGTATAACGTAATTATGGCCTCAAAAGCAAAAATTGAAAAACAAAAACGTAACACTTTGTTAATTGCCAAGTACGAAGAAAGACGAAAAGCACTGAAAGAAGCAGGCGATTACGAAGCGTTGGCCAAACTGCCACGCAGTTCCAGCCGAACTCGCTTGAGAAGACTTTGCCAATTGACCGGACGTTCACGTGGCAACTATCGTAAATTTCAGGTATCACGTATTATGTTGCGAGATATGGCGCTTGATGGTTTGATCCCCGGAATGCGAAAAGCAAGCTGGTAGTACTCAAACAGCCTATTGAAATAATAAAAACACCCCACTTTTGTCGGGGTGTTTTTTTATTTGTCACTGCTGAGAGCGAAAGTCTAATCCGATTTATGCACGAGCAAATCAGCCGCAAGCGCGCTCGCGTCCGGTTCATGCGACAAAGAAATGAATCGTGAGTAGTAGCCAGCGCGGCATAGCCGCAACCAAACAGGGATTTGAACCACGAATAGGCACCAATTGACACGAATTTTTCTTTTGGAAAATTCATCTCAAACTGTAGGATGGCGTGCTTGCACCCATCAGATACGGTTTCCAGTTCATTTGTCCCATGCCGGTAAATCAATGGCAGAATAATAACATATTTACCCTCTCTTTTTTATTGAACGCAACTCGGCACGCGAAGATGGGTGCAAGCACGCCATCCTACAACTACGATGGAATGATTTTATTCGCGTTCATTCGTGGTTCAAAAGAATTCTTTTAATAGACCCGCCTCCTCGCACAGCATTTTATTGATCATGTAGTAAACAGTATGGTTCATTAAAGTTATATTTCTTTGCTGAAATAATTTGCGCACCGTTCGCAAACTTCTAACGGTAGTAATACAAAAGGTAAATGATTTTTAAGGAGAATAGATTTCGGTCTCTGGATGAAATGCTGCCCAGGCGAACCAAAAAGAATAGGCCCACTGAATGCCATCGCCAGCTTCTGAAATGCGTAACGATTTAGATTCGTCCTCGTATCGCAATGTGAAATTGACGCCATCGATGCTTGTTTGTAATTCAGCATCTTTTCCTGCAAATACTTCAAGTGGAAAAGCGATTGATGTTTTATTGTGCCAAACTCCAAGAACAGGTACTTTTTTAGAAAGTCGCACATCCGGTTCTTGCATTGGGAACATCAAACCTGGTGAGTCAAAATAGCCACGATAGGGTGATGCAGCGTAATCTCTATTATAACCGGTCTTCAAAGAAAGGACTTCTGTTTTAGGATGCCGGGCTTTCCACGATTTCCAGGTTGTTAACTCCAGTGGAAGCGTCTTCAAGTCTTCGTTCACGCTTTCTCCCGAAATGGCGCGAGTCATCATCTGTGAAAAAAGGCTTTCCGGCTTTCCCCCACGATCATACATCAGCACATTATTATTGTAGAGCAAGCCCGAAACACCAAATTCTCGCTCCCCCGCTTTGAGGCGACGATCAAAAACGACCGCAGAATCGCATAACGGGCAGTACGAGACAGCAATCGGAGTTTTGCCAATTTTATCGTTCACGATTTC
>JAJRTM010000561.1 GCA_024278285.1 Planctomycetota bacterium | reverse complement strand
GCTGACAGGAAGTTTTGCCAATTTAACCTGCCTTTGAAACTCCTGTAGTTTAGGGTCAGCCGGCAACGGTTTGTTTGCGTTTGCCAAGGCTGCTTTTTTCTTGATCAACTCTGCATCACGTCCTTTGAAAGCCGTGAACAATGTCGTTGTCTGCTCTGCGGTTCGTTTATCTTTGGGGATGTTGAGCAGCTCTGTAATTTTCAGTGGGACACCCAATGGAATCGGTCCTTTAGAAGTCGTCAAGGAAATCCGGAAACGCCCAAGCCAGTGTTGTTTTCCTTGATATCGCTGATGAAGAACAATTTTGAAGCGAGTCCCTCCTTCAAAATTAACCGGTTTTTTGAATTCGAACGTTGCCCAGTGTATTTTTCCTGCTTGCGGCGAAACAGCCCAGCCGTTGCTTGATGGATTCATTTTACCATCAATCGCTGTTTGAATAGCAAAACTCGCCTGACTGAAATCTGCTTGAGCTTTGTGCAATTCCTGTTTGATCTGTTGTTTCGGATCCGACTTTGCTCCGGCAAATACTTCCAGTTCGGTCAGCACAAAGTTTCCATCAGGAGCCAGCCCCGGTCCATTGCGAGGTAATGAGGGATCGGTCAGAGCTTCGATTTGAATTCCGGTAATATTTGCCAGACCGGTTTCTGCAATGAGCGTATAATTGCCTTGCCCATCTTTCAAAGTGGCGAGTATCGAACCATCATCCAGCACTTTTAATTCAGCCTTGTTGCTGGCGGTAAGTTTAGAAGGTTTTAGAACATCCCACGGCTTAAAAGATGCCTTTGCCTTCTCTTCCCATTTCGCAAATGGTGCCTGTAAAGAGGCTTCGTAATCAGCCAGTTGTTTTTTTGCAGCCGCAATTTGATCCGCACGTTTTTTCTGTTGTTCTGCAACATACGAAGCCATCTTTTTCTGATACGCTTTCAATGCAGCATCTGCAGAAGCAATCGCATCGATTCGCTCTTTCTCTTTTAGAGACTTAATCGATTTCCACCATGTTTCTTTTTCTGCAAGTTGTTTCACGAGTAATGTGTGAGAAGGAGCAACAGCATCGAAAGCAGAGAGAACGGCTTTGATCTCTTTCTTTTTTACTGGTCGATTGAGTATTCTGAGAAATAGTTCATTGACCAGCGCTTTATTATCACTGTTAGTTTTTACTAATTCAGGCAGCGCGTTAGCGGGATCGGCAATCGCGGTCGCGACCGTTGGTCCGGAAACCATCGCCATGACCGGACCCAATTGTACTTCGTTAGAGCGTTCACATTCACAGGAACTTTCCCGCACGGGGCGGCCCATGCTATTCAAAAAACCATCGGCCAATTTAATTTGAACATCTGCCAAGGCGGCTGCGCGGGTGCCGGGGGGAACGCCGGGAATTTTCGATTGTGAACCGGTCACCAGATGAATCGAATCGTATAAAGTTTCTGCAGGCAATCGCCTTGCTTTTGCGTGAGAGAAGTTGATCTGGTCGTCCACATTCCACTTGTTCGGCACGAGCGAAAGTTGATACGTGCGAGATTTGCAGATCAATCGCATCACGTGTTGAACATCGAAATTGTGATCGATGAATTCCTGTGTCAGATAGTCGAGCAGTTCCGGGTTCGTCGGCGGATTACCTGCACGGATATCATCAATCGGTTCGATTATCCCGATCCCAAACAAATACCCCCAAAGTCGGTTCACGTAACTTCTCGCAAAATAGACATTATCCGGTGAGGCAATCCAGGCAGCGACCTGTTGTCTGCGAGTCGCATCTTTGGGGACTTCAAATTTGCTTTCATACGGAAACGATGGAGGTGCAATTTCTCCCGTTCGCAAATGTTTCATCTCTCCTGTTTTTTTATCGCTGACTATTTCATAAAGTGGCTTTCCAGATTCAACCGCGGAGCCGCCCAGATTTTTCCCTTTGCTTTCCGGTGCTCTTTTCAATTCAAACTGAGAGAAGTAAGCAGCCATTTCGTAATACTGATCATGGGTCCAACGCTCAAACGGATGATCGTGGCACTTATTGCAATTGAAACGAACGCCGAGGAAAAGCTGGGTTGTGTTTTCCATCGCATCTTCAGGATTGCGCAAAATTTTGCAGTACGAAGCGGGTGGGTTCGCCTTGTTGGAACCGCTCGCTGTGATGATCTCCCGCACAAACTGATCGTAAGGTTTGTTCGATGCAATTTGCTTGCGAATCCAGTTCCTAAACAGTGTTGCTCCTTCTCGCCCGAGGAACTTTCCATTCACTTGAAGCAAATCTGCCCATTTATTCGTCCATTGATCGACGTACTCTTCAGAGCCAACCAGGTAATCGACTAGCGAATCTCGTTTTTCACGAGAAGGTCGCTCATCGGCTAGAAAATGTTTGACGGCAGAGATCGAAGGAGGAAGCCCGGTCAAATCGAGTGATACCCGGCGGATGAATTCAGCATCGCTGCACGTTTCAGAGGGAAGAATTTTCAACCGCTTCCATTTGGCAGCCACCAGTTCATCGATGCGATTAAACGATTCCGGCTGCTTCCACTGAAAATCGTCACGTTTTCCCATTACCGTTAATGTTGTCGCAGCGTAAGAACCTTCGTAACGTGCAAGAATTGGAGCTTCCCCACGCCTGACTGCATCAAGCAAGCCCGAACTGTTCGCTTCTGCCGTTTCGGTATTGCCGCTGTCAACAAATGCTTCATGGGTGACATCTCGTTTTGTTCCATCTGCATAACTTGCAATCACCCTTACTTGTTGCCGGGAACCAATCGCTTGAATGACCGGATTCTTCGGAAATATTTCGATCCCGTTGACACGAGGCGATTGGCGATTCAACGTGGCTCCGTCAGCGATCCAGGCTCGCAAGATGTTGTAATATTTGTGATCAACTGTCGTTAATTGTCCGCCGCCGTGAGGAACTGCGCCAATAACTTTCAGTAACGCCAGCGATTCATCAGGCACCGCGATATTCACCCGGCGGGAGGCGTGATCATCCGTCAAACCCCGCACATCGAGAATCGGATCGTATCCACGTAGCGACAGTTTGAAACCAGCTTTTCCTTTATTGGCACCGTGGCAAGTTCCCTGGGTGCAACCTAACTTCGAAAGAATGGGCGTCACATCGCGATAAAAATCAACCTTCGGCATCTGCTTCATCCCTGAAACATTCACCGCTGCGGTGGCGGATTTCCCCAAAAGCGTCGCGGTTAAAACTTGCTGACCATTCCCCCGCGGTTGTAACAATCCCTGTTCATCGATCACTGCAACTTGAGGATCAATCTTGAATTCGACATCTCGCGTGACATCAACCAGGTCTCCCGAAGCCAACTTCGCTTTCACAAGAACCTGTGAATAGGCATACGGATTATCGAGGGAAATTCGATCCGGATTGAATCGTAATTCGACAATTTTTGTTTCTTTAGGAAGAGTCTCCTCAATGACAAGCTCTGAAGAACCAAATTTCCAGGTTGCTTTTTTCGTTTTTGCCAGTTGAGGTCTTTTGGCAATCGGAACGGGAACGAATTCTTTGATTGTTGTTGCATCTTTCGCATTAACCAAACGAACGCTGCCATTTGCCCCGGCGACCGCAATTTGCTTTCCATCCGGATGATAAGCAAGTGAATAAACGCCGCTACCGGGTAATTCGATAGACGCAATCTGTTTGATATTTGCGCTGCGATATTCCTGAACTTTCTTTTTCTGTTCCGGCTTACGCGATGCAACCCGTTCTTCAAGAATCTTTTTCAGATCATCCGGTAATTTACCATCGACATCATAAGAATAGATTGCAAGATAACCTGTTCCATTCAGACTGCTTCCCGCTGCAATCTGTTTGCCATCGGGGCTGAACGCGACATCGAAAATCCGCCCCTTCATCGCAGGAAACTGACGAACCAGATTCGCATCGTCACCAATGACACGCTTTGTCAACCGCTGCATCCGATAAGTACGAGGAATCCCATCTGAACCACCAATCAAAATTTCATCGCGCAGGGGATGCCGCATCACAGCAGCCAGTCCCCCTTTGAGCGCACCGGGAGTGATCGAAGTAATGTTATCGACAAATCGTTGAGTAGCGAATTCAGTCAGTTTCGCTGTTTGATCCCGCCCGACTGAAGCGACATAAGTTCCATCAACGGAAAATGCGGTATCCAAAACCCAATCGCCATGCGAACCCTGAAAGAGGATTTCCTTCCCGGTTTTGGTATCGATCGCCCGTAATGATTTATCTGCACAACCGAACGAAAGTTTGCTACCGTCCGGCGACCAGCAGGCTCCATAAACGGTGTCGTAAGTGACGGAAACAGAAAGCTGTAATTCGCCCGTAGCGACATTCCAGAT
>JAJRTM010000560.1 GCA_024278285.1 Planctomycetota bacterium | reverse complement strand
TGCGAATTACGGCTGACTTTCATCATTAAGCAGAGCCAACTTTAACGTCCTCTTCTGTTTTAATACGAAAAGTCTATCTCCGCGACCGCACTGCTGGGCAAGCCAGCAGTGCCACCCGGCGGGAGACGAACTTGATAAACTGAAACCGAAAGGCTAATGCGATGCGGCGAACACTTCTTTTTCTTTTGATCTTCTCTGCGCTTCACGGTTCTGTTTTTGCAGACCAGAAGCGGCCTCATGTTTTGTTTATTGCGGTTGATGATTTACGGCCGGAGTTGGCTTGTTATGGGAAGCAGCATATTCATTCGCCGAATATTGATCGGCTGGCAAAAAGCGGGGTATTGTTTGAGCGGGCTTACTGCATGGTGCCAACCTGTGGGGCGTCGCGGGCGAGCATGATGAGCGGTATTCGCCCTGCAAGAAGAAGGTTCGTCAACTATCTGGCATGGGCGAAAAAAGATGCGCCCGGCATCAGAACGCTGAACACGCAGTTCAAAAAGAACGGGTATTACACGCTTTCTTTAGGGAAGATCTTTCATCACCCCGCAGATAACGCAAAAGGTTGGTCGCAGCCAGCCTGGCGACCGAAGAAAATTCCCTGGTATCGCGATGAAGAGAATATGAAGCTGCATCTGCAACGTCAGAAACTGAGCGGTCGCAAACGTGGTCCTTCCACCGAATCGGCTGATGTTGCTGATAATGCTTATGCGGATGGCGTGCTTGTTGAGCGGGGAATAGCCGAATTGGGGCGGCTCAAAGAAAAAGAGCAGCCTTTCTTTTTGGCGGTTGGATTCTTCAAGCCGCACTTGCCGTTTGTGGCTCCGAAAAAATATTGGGATTTGTATGATCACGAGAAAATTCAGCTTCCCGATAATTATTATGTCCCGAAAAATGCCCCGAAGGAATCGCTTCATTCATCGGGTGAATTGCGAGCCTACGCAGATATTCCTGCTCGGGGACCGGTCTCAAACGAGACGGCTCGAAATTTAATTCATGGTTATTATGCGTGTGTCAGTTATACCGATGCACAAATTGGCAAGCTGCTTGATGAACTGGACCGCTTGGAACTTTCGGAAAACACGATTGTTGTTTTGTGGGGCGATCATGGTTGGAATCTTGCCGAACATACGTTGTGGTGCAAGCATAGTTGCTACGAAACATCGATGCAGATTCCGTTAATCGTGCGAGCGCCCGGCATCAAAAAGAATCAACGAAGATCGGGGCTGATCGAATCGATTGACATTTACTCTTCGCTATGCGAATTGGCGGGGCTACCGAAGCCAAAGCATTTGCAGGGGCGTAGTTTTGTTGAATTGATGAATAATCCAGAAGCAAGCTGGAAGACTGCTGCAGTCGGTCGGTTTCAAAATGGGGACACCATCCGTACCGATACTTTTCGTTATACCGAATACACAAACGCGAAAGGGAAACTGCTTTCCCGTATGCTTTATGATCACAAAAGTGATCCCGATGAAAACCTCAATTTAACGAGCAAAGATGACGCCGCCTTATCCCGGCAATTGCATCAACTGATGGGACGTGATCATAAAAAACGGTGATGCAAGGGATCAATCCCTTTGAACCCTTGCATGTGGCGTAGCTGCGTATTACAAGTGAGATAAATTCGATAGCAGTGTATGATTAAAAGTAAAATCAATACTGAAGTTCACGATACGCATACAGAAAGAGAATTAAGGCGAAATCATGGCACACCCCTGGCACGATGTGACTCCGGGCGAGAATCTTCCTTTGGAATTTCAAACGATTGTTGAAATTCCGATGGGTTCAAGTGTGAAGTACGAACTCGATAAAGAAACCGGGCTGCTTCGGCTTGATCGCATGCTTTATTCAGCGGTTTACTATCCGGCTAATTACGGGTTTATTCCGCAGACTCTTGCAGAAGACGATGACCCGATGGATGTGCTGGTGATGTGCAAAGAACCTTTGGCACCGTTGACGCTGGTTAATTCCCGAGCGATTGGCATTATGACGATGATCGATGGCGGGAAGCCGGATCATAAAATTCTCGCAGTCGCGATTGATGACCCGGAATATAATTACATCACCGAAGCGGAAGAACTGCCGCCCCATCGGCTGAATCAACTTCGCCGTTTCTTTCAGGATTATAAACAGCTTGAAGGGAAAACTGTCGAAGTGAACGAAATTCAGCCGGTCGCGAGCAGTTTGCAGGTCATCGAAAATTCTCTCGAAGCGTACAGTTCTCGCAGACGCAAAGGCTTTGGAGCGTATCATCATTGAAATTACAGGCAGTATTTTCGAGATAATCGAGATTTCCTTCACCGCTTCCAGTATGATTACTCTGCCTCTGGAACCGACCACCGGCTAAAATGCAGCTATTTGCAGGTAAATTCGCTTGGTGAGACCTGTTTTGCTGATACGATGGCGGAGTAACATGCCTGCCCCCGCCCATGTCGCGAATGAACGCATTGACAGTACACGGCCTGGCGAGCGGCTTTTGTAGATAGACAGAATTGAGGAAGTGAATGAGTACTGCAGGGTCAGCTTCTCGGAAAGCTGGACGCATCGATGCGGAGTTAATTCGGAATTTTTCGATCATCGCACATATCGATCATGGGAAAAGTACGCTTGCTGATCAATTGCTTCTTAAAACAGGAGCCATCACCCAACGAGAGTTTAAAGATCAAATTCTGGATGATCTCGACATCGAACGGGAACGCGGAATTACTGTCAAAGCGCGCGCGGTCGCGATTCGTCATGAATATAAAGGAAAAACTTACGAACTGAATTTGATCGACACGCCGGGCCATGTCGATTTTCATTACGAGGTGTCTCGCTCTCTCGCTGCCTGCGAAGGGGCGCTTCTGCTGGTCGATGCCTTTCAGGGGGTTCAAGCTCAAACAGTTGCCAATGCTTATGCAGCGATTGAAAACGACCTGGAAATAGTCCCGGTCATTAACAAAATCGATCTTCCGGTCATTCGTGTTGATGAAGTCCTCGACGAAATTGAAACCGTTCTGGGGCTTGATGCTTCTGAAGCTCTTAAAATTAGTGCGAAAGCAGGCACGGGAATTGACGAAGTGTTTGATGCCATCATCGAACGCATTCCCCATCCCAGCGGCAAGAAAGAGAACCCGCTTCAAGCACTTATTTTCGACAGCAAATACGACAGTTATCGCGGCGTGATCATTTACATTCGGCTCGTTGAAGGGGAAATTCAAAAGGGAGACAAAATTCGCTTTATGCGAACCGGTGGCGTTCATGATGTGATTGAAACCGGGCAGTTTTTGCCGGATATGGTCAGTTGTAAATCTCTTGGTCCGGGGCAAGTCGGTTACATTATTACGGGTGTCAAACAGCTTGAAGATATTAAAGTGGGAGACACCGTTACGTTAGAAGGCAACAAGGCGGCGGAGCCACTTCCCGGTTACGATGAACCGCAGCCGATGGTTTTTTGCGGGATGTATCCGATTGATGCGACCGACTTCGAAAAGCTTCGCGAAGAACTGCAACGCATGGGCTTGAACGATGCCAGTTTCACTTTCCAGCCGGAATCGAGTGACGCACTCGGCTTCGGTTTTCGTTGCGGTTTCCTCGGCATGCTGCACATGGAAATTATCCAGCAGCGGCTCGAAAAAGAATCGAATATCGATCTCATTCAAACCGCCCCTAACGTCACCTACGAATTGCTTCTGCGTGGTGGCAAGACAGTCATTCTCGACAATCCGCAAGATGTCCCCGATTCGGGCAGTATCGATGTATTCCGTGAGCCAATCGCCAAGGTGAATTTTATTGTGCCAACCGCAAATATCGGCGTGTTGATGCAAATGTGCGAAGACCGCAGAGGGACTTACGTCAATACAGAATACCTGGGACCAGATCGCGCGCAGGTTATTTACGAACTCCCGCTCGCCGAAATTATTTACGATATGCACGATCGCTTGAAATCTGCAACACGTGGATACGGCACGATGGATTACGATATTACTGGCTACAAAGCGGCTGATTTGGTGAAAATGGATATCCTCGTTAAAGCAGTACAAGTTGATGCGCTCGCATCGATTGTGCATCGAAATGTTGCAGAGAAACGAGGACGTTCTTTGGTAAAACGCTTGAAGGAAGAAATATCAAAGCATCAATTTGAAATTCCTTTGCAGGCGGCGTTGGGCGGAAAGATTGTTGCTCGCGAAACAATTTCTGCGTTACGCAAAAACGTGACCGCCAAATGTTACGGCGGAGACATCACCCGCAAAAGAAAACTGTGGGCCAAACAAAAAGAGGGAAAGAAACGACTGAAGCAATTCGGACAAGTCGAAATTCCACAAAAAGCATTCCTCTCGGTACTCGATGCCAACAAAGGCGATTGAAAGGCGAGACGGGTCAGTGATGACCCTGGTAAATTTCGAGTGGCGATTGGCTGCCGACAATGTGACAGCAAAGTAACCAGGGGGTTAACACCCCCGGCTCGCCTAAAAATACCCTGCTACTTTAGAGCAGCATTTTATTGATAAGAGTCTTCTATGTATCGGAACTGGACTTTCGGCAAGCGAAGCTATCAACTAGGCGAATTCCCGCTTCTGATGGGGATCGTTAATATTACGCCGGACAGTTTTTCGGATGGCGGACAGTTTTACGATTCGCAAAAACCGGACCCAGCCAAGGCAGTCGAACAGGCTTTGAAACTGGTGGATGACGGGGCTGATTTTCTTGATCTCGGTGCAGAATCAACCAGACCGGGGGCAAAACCAGTTTCGCTGAAAGAAGAACTGACCCGCATTATTCCCGTTGTCGAACGGCTTGCCACTCGAACAGAAGTTCCGATTTCGATTGATACCACAAAAGCAGAAGTGGCTCGCGAATGTTTGCAGGCGGGGGCGGAAATCATCAATGATATTTCCGGCTTAACATTCGATTCAAAGATGCCCGCCGTTTGCAAACAGTTCAATGCGGGCATCGTTTGTATGCACATCAAAGGGACGCCGCAAACGATGCAGGAATCTCCTGCTTATGAAGATTGTGTTTCTGAAATCAGCGACTGGCTCGATGAACGACTTGAAGCATTAAAACAACACGGCATTTCGAGTGAAAGCATTGTGATTGATCCTGGGATCGGTTTCGGAAAAACAGCAGAACATAATCTGACGATTCTTTCTTCGATACAAAAAATTCGCGATCTCGGGCGTCCGGTTTTAATTGGACATTCCCGCAAACGCTTTCTGGGTTCGATCCTCGGTCGAAATCGTGATGAACGCCTGGCAGGAACAATAGGCGTCTCCATCGCGCTGGCTCAACAGCAGACCGACATTTTGCGTATCCACGATGTCGCAGCGATCAGCGATGCCCTGAAAAGCTGGCGGGCAATCAGGTAGGGTACGCTGTGCGTATCACGATTGTAAAGTTGTGAATGCTACAATGGCAACCTTTTTCATAAGTGGTGAGCCTCCCTGTAATGAAATGCAACAGTAATTGTTCGAGTAATCCTAACCCGGCATAGCCGGAACCAAACAGGGAAATAAAATTAACCACAGAGGCACAGAGATCACGGAGAAAAATACTCACGCAAAGAGTTTCTCGCATCGCGCTCTAAAGCAAATGAGATTCGAATGAACGAATGAAACCACTTTGAAATATTTTTCTTTTTCTTTGCGTCGCCGCGTCTTTGCGTGAAACTCTTTTTCAAAAATCAGACACCTCTTATTGTTTTGTCTCAGTGTTCTCCGTGTCTTGTATGTTAATTGTAAGATGTTAAATGTTTAATTGGTAGGTGTTCTGTTTGTCCTGCCGAAGCGCAGCGGAGGCAGGACAAACAGAACACCCGGCGGTAGATC
>JAJRTM010000559.1 GCA_024278285.1 Planctomycetota bacterium | reverse complement strand
TTGCGAAGTCGTTCTGGAAAACGCTGTCATCAGTCGGCAGCATGCCCGGATGATGCGTCAGGGCGATTCTTATGTCATCGAAGATCTGGGAAGCAGAAACGGCACTTATGTAAATGGGGAAAAGGTCAGCGGTTTACAGTTAGTTAAAGATAACGACCGCATCCGCATTTGCGATATCATTCTGCAATACATGAATGAACTTCCGCAGATTGATGCCACCATTGCCGATGGGCTTGCTGATGATGAGGAAAATGGTTATCCCGCCGGAGTGGCCACTCTTGAAGATGACGATTCCTTTTATGGAGACTTGGAATCCTCTTCTTCTATCATCACTACACTCAATGCGCTTTCGCGCAGTGTCCGCCTGGATGTTCGACCGGAGGCAAAACTACGAGCAATTCTTGAATTGAGTACGCTGTTTGGTCGCACGATCGAACTGGATGCCGTTCTGAAAAAAACATTGGAATGCCTGTTCCACATCTTTCCGCAAATTGAACTCGGTTACGTGCTTCTGCTGGATGCTGATTCTCAAACGCCGGTTGTCAAAGCGGCAAGAAATGGTTCGGGGGATGAAACGACAGATGTCCCCGTCAGCATGACCGTTGTTGAACGAGTGCTTCAGGATCAGGAAGCGATTTTGTGCGAAGATATTGCAGATGATACACGTTTTCGCGACAGCGAATCTGCTTCTGCATTACAAATACGCTCGATGATGTGTGCCCCATTAAGTGGTTCTGACGAAAAGGCATTCGGAGCGATTCAATTAACAACCAAGAATCTGAAAAAAACGTTCACTCAGGACGATCTCGATTTGCTTGTCAGCGTGACTGCCCAGGCAGGTTTGGCCATTGAAAATGCGAATCTTCATGCAGAAGTTTTGCATAGTCACGAAATGGAACGGGATCTCGAAGTTGCCACGCAAATTCAACTTGGCTTTCTTCCGAATAAGCGTCCGGAATTTTCTGGATACGAATTCTTCCATTATTACCGAGCCGCCCAGCAGGTCGGTGGCGATTATTTTGATTACGTCAAATTGCCCGATGGACGCCTGGCAATTATCGTTGCCGATGTTTCCGGCAAGGGAGTTCCTGCAGCACTGTTAATGGCCAGGCTTAGTTCAGCAGTTCGTTATCAACTTGTCGCACAAAACAATCTTGGCGCGGCTGTCACGGAACTGAACCGTGAATTGTTGGAAAGCAGTCTGGGCTTTCGATTTATTACACTCGTTGTCGCAGTTTTGGAGCCAGATTCCAATAAAATCACTTTGGTGAATGCGGGGCATTTGCCGCCGCTGCTGCACGATCACCAAAAAGGCCATTACATTGAAGGAGATTTTTCCGGGTTGCCACTCGGCATTGGAAAAGAGTCTGAATATTCTGAGCATGTCTGTGAAATCCCTCAGGGCGGTTCTTTACTGTTTTATACCGATGGAATCACAGAAACAGCCGATGCACAAGATCAACTATTTGGACGCGAACACCTGTTAAAAGCTCGTCCCCAGGGAGATTTCAATGCAGAAGCTCTGGTGAATCAGGTTTTAAGCGATATCACAAAATTCTCGCAGGGAGAGCCTCAACGCGACGACCGCTGCATTGTCGCGATCAGAAGGTTGCCGAATGAATCGTAACAAAAAATTGCGAATCGTCGTGCTTGCCCGCAGCTCTAAAGAGCGGGTTCGCGATGCGTGGGCGAAGCTCGAACCGTTTCTTACCTCCCGCCCGGAAGTGGAAATTGCAGGGGTCGCGCTTAGTCAAGATGTTGATCACGTTGCAGTAAACGCCGACCTGGCAATCGTGCTTGGTGGGGATGGTTCGTTATTGCGTGCCTGTCGTCAATTTGGAGAGAATCAAATTCCGATTCTTGCAGTCAACCTGGGACGGCTCGGTTTTCTGGCTGACTTAACTCTCAATAACTTACAACAAAACTTCGACCTCATTGTTAATCAGAAATATGGAATCGCAGAATTGATGATGTATGAGTGCCTCATCGAAAAAGCGAACGGCGAAAAAGAACGTCACCTTGGCTTGAACGAGCTAGCCGTTTGCGTTGGCGCCCGCCCGCACATGTTCGATGTGCAGCTTTCGGTCGATGGGGAGATCATCACCACTTACAGCGGCGACGGTTTAATCCTCAGCACGCCGGTCGGTTCCACCGCCCACTCTCTTTCAGCAGGCGGTCCGATTCTTCAGCAGGATATCCGTGCGTTTGTGATCACACCAATTTGCCCACATACGTTATCGGTTCGCCCGATTGTTGATCGTGCAGATCGGTGCTACCGGCTGTTTCTGCCCAGCGAAACAGAAGATGTACTCGCCGTTATCGACGGGCATATCCACCGCCCGTTTTGTCATGGCGATGTAATCACTTTCAAGCAGGCAGAAGTCAGTTGCCAACTGATCCGGTTCCCCAACCACAGCTACTACGACACCCTGCACCGCAAACTCGGCTGGGAAGGCCAACTTCCTTACAGCGAATCTTAGGCTGGGCTGGTAAATTTCTTAAGTTGTTGCCAGTTGTACTGTTGCGCTTTGTTTTATGATTCCCTGTTGGGTGCCACGGCTCTGTGAGCCGTGCGAGCTGAAAATCAAGCTTGATTTTAGCAAGATATTCTCACTCCATCGCAGCACGGCTCACAGAGCCGTGGCACACGAAACAGTTATTTCTCGCAACAGTTTCTCAACACGAAAACACCCTGATCTCCCCATTCTCCGGGTTATTTACCAGCCCACTCTTAGGCTGTCTTGTTTACGGGAAACGGTTCTGAATTGAATAACTGAGGATCGCTCGAACAATTACTGTCGTCGCTTCAATTTCTTATTGAGCCCGTGTATTCATTTCAGGGAAGGGCTATCCTCAGAGCATGTTATCCTACTTCAATTCTCTCACATATTCTGCAAATTTGTAGCCGCGTTGTTCGTAGTTGTGGAATTCGTCGTAGCTGGGGCAGGCGGGGGAAAGCAGGATTGAATCGTCTGGTTTTGAATTCTCCCAGCACCATTGGACCGCCGGTTGCAATAACGGGAATGATTGGCAAAGAGCTGTGCTTTTTTGTTCCGATAAAATTAATGAAAGGCGTTGAAATATTTTCTGACCAGTTGGCCCTACACAGGCGATGCCGCGAAGATTGGAGGTCGATTTCAATTCAGAAATCAGGTCGTCCAAGTCATCTAAAATGGGGGCACCGCCGACAATCAGCCAGGTTGGATCTTCCATACTGCGGATCGCTGCGAT
>JAJRTM010000047.1 GCA_024278285.1 Planctomycetota bacterium | reverse complement strand
TAACCTGCCCTACCTTTGAATACGGGTCTTCCTTGCCACGCATGTTGGCCCACCAACGGTTCAGGTCGTGACTGATCGTCCCCGTACCGACCTGGCCAAGGCGGTATTGTTTGGAGATGTTTTCTATTTTTATTGCGGTAGGCATGAGTTGGCAGTTGGCAGTAAGCAGTTGACAGGAAAGATAAGAGAGAAAAGAGAAGTAGACAGTTGGTAGTTGACAGAAAAAAAGAAGTTTAGTTTTGTTTTGATTTTAGGGAGCGGATTAGGCCGTTGATCATTGCTGAGAGTTCTTTTGTTTCTCGGTACCACTCATCTCCGGTTGATTTGGAGAGGAAGCCGGCTCCTACTCCTACGATTGTTTGAGTTCGTAATTCACCGCAAGAGGCTCTGGTATAATCAAGAAATTTGCATTTGTCCGGCACCGTTGAACGCTCCATTCCCTCAGCTATATTCGATGGAACAGATAACCCCGACCGCGTAATTTGATCCCGAAATCCAAAGTCACGCAGCTTACTTGTATTTTGATAAATCGCAACACTAAGCCTCACCGCACGTTTCCAAACATCCAAATCCTCAAAGCCAGCCATAATCCGTTTTTCTTTTTATCTGAAGACTGCCAACTGCCTACTGCCAACTGAAGACTGCCTACTGTCAACTCCTTCAAACAGTATCCATAAAAGTCTGTTCCGTGCGGTTGAAGATGATGACTCCTGTGATGAGGACAACAAGTGTGAAAACGGTTGCGTAAACAAGTCCGCCGACTGATGCTTGACCGGTGCCGAGGAAGCCGTATTTGATTGTTTCGATCAGGTGGGCAATCGGATTCCACCATAACACCGAGCGGGCTTTATCACTGAGTAAACTCATTGGGTAAATGATCGGCGTGGCGTACATCGCCAGTTGTACGCCGAACTGTATGACGAATGTTAAATCTCGGTATTTAGTAGTCAACGAACTGAAAATGATCCCAAACCCCAAACCTAAGCCAGCCATCAGCAGGATTAGATAAGGTGTTATCAGAATCCACAGGTTCGGTTTGATTAAATCAGTATTGACCAGGTAGTAGGCAAAAACAACTAGAAACAAGCTGAACTGAATCAGAAACTTGATCAACCCGGAGGTAACGACAGATAACGGGACAATCAATCTCGGAAAATAGACTTTCCCAAAGATCGATGCGTTTGCCAGGAAAGTGGTAGATGTTTTGCCGAAGGAATCGGCGAAGTAATTCCACATGACAATACCGGACATGTAAAACAGCACCTTGGGGATTTCATCCGTACTAATTTTTGCGATATTGCCGAAGATGATGACGTAAACCAGCGTCGTCATAATCGGTTGAACGAAAAACCAGATTGGACCGAGAACCGTCTGCTTGTAAACCGTTACGATATCCCGCTTCACAAACATGTAAAGCAGATCGCGATACTCCCACAATTCCTTGAAGTTGATATCGAGCAGATGCCGCTTGGGACGAATGACCATATCCCATTGCTCGTTCTCCGCCTGTTCGGATTGCGGCGCGGGTTGCTCTTGTGTCGTCAAAGGTATCTCAGCAGTTTCAGACAACTGATTCATCCTGTATAAGAGTGGCTAGATTCTAGAGGCTAGAAACTAGAATTTCTTGTTGTTCGTGAGAAAGCGTTTCGTGCAGAAGATCGCCAAACCTGGCTGTGATGACACTTCGGTCAAATTCTTGCACCGCAAGTTGCCGTGCGCGTTGACCCATTTCACCTGCCAAGTCTTTGTTTTCTGCCAGTGAAACGATGGAGTTAGCCAGCGATTCTGCGACTTTTGTTTCTGGTTGATCAATATCGCAGACTTCGCCGAGTTGCTCTTCTTCAATAAACTGAATTAGTTCGGAACTCTTGCTGGCTAAAGCTAACAGCGGTGATCCACTGGCGAGAATTCCGTAGACTTTACTTGGGAACAGACACTGTTCCACTCCTGATTTCAACGAGACAAAATGGACGTCGGCTGCGCTGAGGCTTTCTGCGAGTTTTTCGTATGGTTGTTTTTCCATGATCGTGATGTTTGCCAGATTGTTCTCGGTTACTCTTTGAGTAATGGCTTTTTTCTGAACGCCTTCTCCGATGATCACAAAATGGATCGTGTCATTATCTTTCAACATTGCAGCCGCATCAATGAGGGCATTTAACTCGTGAGCCAAGCCCAGATTTCCGGAATACATGACGAGGAATTTATCATTCCAGCCGTTAATCATGCGGAAGGCGTTGTTCTGTTTCTGGGGGACAATTTTCGTTGTGTCGGTCCAGTTGGGAAGGACTCGCAGTGACGATTCTGAAACGCCGTGTTGCTTGCAAGTTTGCTTCATATCGTTGCTGAGGACAATAACCCGGTCTGCTTTTTTATAGCAATTAAAAAGTAAATGCCGAAGTTTTTTGATGAGAAATCCTTCACTCGCCTTCCCTAATGCGACTGCGACATCCGGATAGATATCTTGCAAATACGCGATGAATCGACACCCTGTTCGCTTTTGTAACTTTCTTCCCAATAGTGCCAGGAAGAAGGGATCGGTTTCGGTGATGACAACATCAGGAATCGGAACTCTCTGCATCTTGCGGTAGGCTGAAAATGTAAAGGTGAGCAGGTTTGTCAGCCGACCAACAATTGAGCCTTTGGCGAACCGCGTATGATTCACCCGATGGATATTTAACGATGGTCCGAAAGGATGTGTCTCTTCTTTGATTTTATCGCCATGTAACGGATGCCCGCAAATCACATCGACATCGAAATCCTGGACTAAATCTTCACATAGCTGTGTGAGTAACTGCCCCGTTGCCTCGTTATCGGGCCAGAACGAGCGATTCAAAAACAGGAGACGCGGTCGGTTCATGAAAGTAGTTGACAGTATTCAGTATTCAGTATTCAGTATTCAGTATTCAGTATTCAGTATTCAGTATTCAGTATTCAGTATTCAGTATTCAGTATTCAGTATTCAGTATTCAGTTGACAGGAGGGGCAGTTGTTTGTTTTGTTAGACTTC
>JAJRTM010000558.1 GCA_024278285.1 Planctomycetota bacterium | reverse complement strand
CTTGACGAGGATCCTTGAAGAAGTGATTCCTTCCCAGTCGGAGACGGCTTCTTCCAGCACTTCTCGGGCACGCTCAATTAAACCACTGAGGCTCCTTCGAGAATCTAGCTTGCGGCAGAACTCGGTCAGTCTGTCACTGTCACTTCTTGTTTTTGTTGCCATTGCCTTATTTCCTTTTTCATTCGTTCTTGGGTTTCTTTTAGCTGCTCATTCATTGCAGCGGATAAAACAGATTCTTCCTGGGCCGGCTCCGGTTCAATCTCCACCTCTTCCGGTAACGGCCATTCGTCCGTGTATTCCGATTCGTCGATCTCTTCCCATTCATCCAGATCAGCAGAGCGGCAATCATCTTTCGGACCGTAGTCGAATTCATCAATCATCTTGACGGCTGCTTTTCGTTCGGCGTCATTAGTGCGAGTTCGCCAGGTTTCCCCGTATCGCTTCACCTCTCCCCGCATGATCTTCGTCAGCAAGCCGGCAGGATTCCGCACCTTCGATTTCGGCTGCTTGTCCAGGTGAATCATCAAAGCGAAAAAACACTGGCGATCAACTAGGCAGTCTTTCGCAATTCCAGCTTTGACGACTTCCTGGAACCTTTTCTGGATTTCCGCCGGCTCGGAAAAGTCTCGCTTTTGTAAATACTGAAAAGAAAATTTCTGTAAAGAACCATCAATGGTATTTATGGTTTGTAAGTTATTTGGTTGAGAATGGTTGATGGTCTTATGGTATGGTGCGCATTTTGTCTCGGGTGTCTCGGGTTTTTGTCTCGGGTTACCCCGAGACATGTCCTGGGGTGACCCGAGACATGTCTCCCCCCCTGGGGAAGTTGTCTCCCCCCTGGGAATGGGCTGAAGATCGATTTTATGGGCGAGCTTTTTTTGCATTTCGACTAATGGCGAAACGGCTTCCACTGGTGGCTCTATTGGTTTCGATCTTCGCCCTGGTTCCAACGGGGCATTGATGATTCTATTCACGTCGATACTGAAAAAGTTCGGCTTGCCTGGTCCCAGGGCTTCAAAGCGGCAATACATAGCACCTTCGCTCATCGCCTGCATCTTCCGCTGAACCGTCCTGGCAGAGCACCCTCCCATCTTCTCGGCGATCTGTTTCTTGGTCACGATCATCAGGATGTGACCATCAACATAATCGCAATTGTCTGTATCAGTCTGGCTCAGTTGCCGGTAGATCTGTGTGAGTGCCCGCAGCATGCTCCGTTCCGCTTCGCTGCACACTATCCGTTCCACCTGACTGGCCAGCGACAATCCGTTCCAGTCAAATTCTGTTTGCGTCATGCGACCCCTTCCGCTTCCATCAGTTCCAGTTTTGCTTCGTGTACTTCACTCCGATCAACCTGCACATCCTGCGGGGCCTCAATCCCGATCCGGACTTTGTCGCCGCGAATACTGACAACCGTCACCACAATCGAACCGTCAATGACGATCTGTTCATTCTGTTTGCGTGATAAAACAAGCATCTAAATTTCCTCCGTGAAAAGTTTCCGATATGTATCAAATAGCGGGAGCCGGATTCGAACCGACGACCTGGGGTTTATGAGACCCCCGCGCTTCCACTGCGCTATCCCGCACATCGCCTTCGGTCACACCTTCCGACACCCAAGACGTGCAAACTTGTTTGATGATCCAGAACAAAACGCCGACGCGAAACTGACTCGCAATTTATTCGATGGCTCGATCTGATATTCCATCGCACGGGCAATCGCGTTTTCAGGCAAAGATGAAATCAGTTCGGTATTGCTGAACCATTCGCTGATCCCATCCTGATTGAGTGCTGGACGCAAAGGCTCGCCGAATTCGTATTCGTTGCTATCCACATCGAATTCGTAAACCGACATCGGGGAGATATCGACCGAAATCTGTTCCACGCCTTGCAGTCCAGATTCCGAATGGCACACGCCCAGAAAGTAGGACGGCAGATCGGAATGCGTCACTGCACCGCCCACGACGTTCTCCCAATGTTCCAGCGGATAAGCGACACCGTCCACTAGGCAGAGCAGATCGCCCGGTTTGTAGACAACTTCCAGAGCCACCGGCACGTGAACCAGCAAAACGGTTCCTTGTCGAAATCGTAACGGCATAATCAACCAACTCCTTTTAAGATAGATTCCAGGGCGAGAAGCCCCAGGATGAAATTCGATATAATCAACCCGAACAGGATCCACGCAAACGAGCGGATCGTTTTGTCCTGGCGATGCACACGGCTATTCAGGCGAAAGTATCGACACTCAAGCTGATAAAGAGAGCGGGCCATGCGAGACAGATCGACGATGTGATACTTGCCGCACTTTTTCTGATGTTCTTTGCTCTCCATAATCAACGCTTCATCTCCTTTTACGCAAACGCAGCAACAGGCTTTCGGGGCAACTCATCAACCATCTGGTAAGTGACTCGCCTGCGAAGCACGCGAGGCACGCGACCACTCGGCGAATTGATGGCGGCTGTTTCAATCAGCAAATATCCAGGGAAAATGCCGACCACTTTCGCTTTGCGATAAGTCCCGTAAAGCGAAAGGTAGACAGCATCGCCGTTTCTTATGTTTTTCATTGTGTCGTTCCGACCCCCGCATCATCCAGCCTCTTGAACTGCTTAGCGACCTCGTTAAAAGCAGTTTGAGCATTCGGAATCTGGTCGATGGCGACAACAATCTGGCCGCCATTCGGATTGTCTCTTCTGGCGTAAACGCTCCACTTTTCTGTGTTTTTGAAATCGTTCCTGTTAAACACGCACTGCAGGTCGCGGTTGACGAATACGCTTCCTTTGGGACCGATGATTTTCATCAACGCCACTTGCAGATCCTCTTGCGTCTGAATCAATTTTTCTTCCGTCTCTGTTTCCGTAGCAATCATTTTCTGGTTCCTGAAAAAGTAAAAAGGCAACCGCTGCAACTCATTTCAGCGGTTGCCTCGGGGCTGATAACAAACCAACCCCGCTGGAAAGTGCAAAAAAAAACGGCAGCCACTGGAATGTGCAATACCAGTGCCTGCCGCTCACCAGCTACGCACTGGCAGATTATGTAAGTGAATCGAACGCAGATGGCCTGGGCAGTTCCTGCACCGCTTTCAGGACGATCCGCGTCGGGTTGTAGTAGTTCTTGGCATT
>JAJRTM010000046.1 GCA_024278285.1 Planctomycetota bacterium | reverse complement strand
ATCCCCTCCTTTGGTGCCGTAACTTTCAAATGTTTCTTTCGTTTCTCCAGAAAGATCCATTAACTCCGGCACACTGGTCTGCATACGAAAGGCCATTTCATATTGCTTAATTCGTGTTGAAATTTCGGGATCGTCAACAACATCGTTAAACTGTTTATTCAATCCATTGACTGTTTCAACCAGTTGTTTTTGTTGTCTCAAGGAAACACCATCAGGGCGGTTAATGTATAAAACCGGCGAACCACTGGCATGAAATTGTACCCCTTGATGCTGCGAAGGGAGAAAACCGCTGTGCCATTGCCGGGCTGCAATCGGTTGCGATTGCCCTCCCTTTCCGACCGATGTTAAAACGACATAACCGGGAAGATTTTCTGTTTCCTGACCAAGCCCATAAAGAAGCCATGATCCAATACTCGGACGCCCCGCCAAAGAACTGCCCGTATTGAAAACGGCATGCGCAGGATCGTGATTGATCTGGTCGGTGTACATCGAACGAATGATGCACAACTCATCCGCCATCGCACCAATTTTCGGGAATTGATCACAAATCGATTGCCCGCTTTTCCCGAATTTCTGATAAGCAAATTGAGGGGCAAAGCATTTTAACTCGCGTCCTTGCAGCTGCGCAATTTGCTGCCCCTTGGTAAACGATTCGGGCATTGCTTGCCCGTGCATTTTTCGCAATTTCGGTTTGTCGTCAAATGTTTCCAAATGAGAAGGTCCGCCAGCCATGCAGAGATGTACGATCCGCTTCACTTTTTGAGGATAGTGCAATGTTTTCAGCACGCCAGATTGAGCTGCTGAGGCAATCTGGTTTTGATCCTGTTGAAGCAGCGAATAGAGTGCAATCGCCCCCAGTCCCGTTCCGCTGCGATTCAAAAAGCTACGCCGATTTTGTCTCAACGCTTGCAGTTGAGCGCCATTAAATTGCTTGCTCATATTTTTACCGATTTCGATTTAATAAACATATTCAAGTAACTTACTCAGAAAGTTTTAATACCGGGTAATTGTTTCGTGCAAATTTAACAAGGCACGGGAAATGGCGGTCCAGGTTGCCAGTTCATTCGGATCGACTTTATCGGAAACGGAAGCTAATCCGACTTTCTGTATTTTTATTGCTTCTTCAGAATTATTATCGTAATAGATTCTATTCGATTGCAGAAGTTGCTGCATCAAAGAAAGTTCTCCCGGCTGCGGTGAACGGGAAACCGCTTGTAGCCAGGCCCAGTTAAGGCGGTCTTTGTCATTACTTCCCCCTTCAAGAATAATTCGCTCTGCAAAAACACGAGCCGCTTCGACATAGGTCGGATCATTCAACAGCACCAATGCTTGCAATGGCGTGTTGGAACGATCACGTCTGGCTGTGCACTCTTCACGGGCAGAGGCATCGAAAGCGAGCAGCGAGGGATGCAAAAAAGTTCGCTGCCAATGTGTGTAAAGCCCTCGGCGATACTGATTCTCTCCGGTATCGTGCTGATACGTTCTTTTCGGGAAGTTCATTTGTGCCCAATATCCAGCCGGCTGATACGGTTTGACACTAACTCCGCCAATTTCTTTCACCAGAAGGTGACTGATCGAAAGTGCGTTATCTCGAACGATTTCCGCATCGAGCCGCCAGCGAGATTGCCGGGCGTAACGTTTATTGTAAGGATCATTCTCCCGCAAAGTTGGCGTCCATCTGGAACTTTGACGGTATGTTTCAGAAGTAACCATCAACTGGATTAAGTGCTTGATATCCCAGCCCGATTCCATAAATTCTGCTGTGAGCCAATCGAGTAATTCGGGATGAGTCGGCATCTCTCCCTGCGTCCCCAGATCATCAACAGAACGGGAAAGACCGTTGCCGAAATAGAGCATCCAGACGCGATTCACAAACGAGCGGGCAACCAGAGGGTTCGAGCGATCGACCAGCCAATTCGCCAAATCCATTCGATTAAGTTGCCGGTCTTTCACGTTCGGCTGTGGCAGATAATGCGGAACCGCAGGCTGTACCACTTCGCCGGAATCATCCATCCAGTCCCCTCGAGTTAATACCCGCATTGAGCGAGGCGGACCTGCTTTTGTTGCCAATGTTGTGATAATAGCGGATTCCAGTTTTTTTTGTATTGCCTGAATATCTGCCAGTTCTTTACGTGCGTCAGCCAGCAGTGGTGTATGTTTTCGGAAATAACCCCACAAGGTTTTAGATTGCTCAGCCGTTCTTTTTGAGGCTTCTATCTGGGCGATTTCTCGAATTTGTGCTGTCGGGTAATAGAAAGGATTAGAGATATTTTCTTCACTGGTAACTAACAGCCGAAACTTGCCGAGCGTGTGACCGGTGCCGTGCGTTTGCACAATCGAAACAGAAACAGTATCCGATTTCGCTGCTTTATCTGCAACCGCCGGCTTTTTAGGGAACAGTGTCACATGCTGGTCCTTTCCGGCTTCAGGCAAAATTGCCCAGCCCTTTTTATTTGCTTCACCCAGATGTTTTGCGTCGAAACCTTTCTGAGAATGGCTGCCCCGCGAAAAAGCCCACTCAACTTTCTGGTCTGCTCGTTTGACCTCAATCGCGTTAATCACAAAGTTTCCATTCCCTGCACGTCCCGGCCCGTTAGCGGGAAGTGATGGATCCTGCAAAACTTCAAGACGAAATGCCGTCAATGCAGAATACGGTTTGTCTTTTTGAGAAGGAAGTTCGTAAGTGACGTGGTAAGTATCTTTATCTTTCACATCTTCGCTGGCAAGAATTTCTCCATCTGGTTTGATCGTAAGAGTTGTCCCCTGATCGGCAGTGACTGATTTCGGTGTTAATGGTAGCCAGTCTTCTTTGGGATTGAGTATCTGTTTTTGCCATTCGGAAAATGCCTGAGTGAGAGCAGGCGTTTTTACATCGTATTCTTTTTGTGCAGCATCTAATTGCCGGGTTAGTTTTTCTCGACTTTTTTTCTGCTCTTCAGTAGGAACTTGCAGAAGTTCAATATGTTTTGCTCCGGGAACAATGCCCTGTTCTTTGATATCTGCAAAGAAAGCACCGAAGCTGTAGAAGTCTTTTGTGGTGAGTGGATCGAATTTGTGATCGTGACATTCAGCACATCCAAAAGTGGAACCGAGCCAGACGGCTCCGGTTGTGCGAACGCGATCCGCAGCGTATTTCGCCAGATACTCTTTCGGCTGAACACCCCCTTCTGCAGAGGCTCTGTTCAAACGGTTGTAAGTGGAGGCTACTTTCTGCTCCAGAGTGCCATTCGGAATAAGATCGCCCGCAATTTGCTCAATCGTAAACTGGTCAAATGGCTTGTTCTTATTGAACGCCTGAATGACATAATCTCGATAAGGAGAAACGGATCGAACTTGATCGCCGTGATAGCCGAGAGTATCTGCGTAGCGAACCAGATCGAGCCAGTAAATCGCCATCCGCTCGCCGTAATGTGGGGAGTTCAAATACTTTTTCACGTATTTATTGTACGCTGCTGCGGAATGATCTTGCTCGAATGCCTGCACATCTTCGTAGCTGGGAGGCAATCCGGTGAGATCGAAACTGAGCCGCCGCAGTAACGTGTGAGGCTTTGCGGGCCGCGAAAGTGACCAGCCATCTTTTTGCAATCCACGTAAAATAAAAGCATCAATCGGATTACCGGCTTGTTTTCCCTTATTCAATTCTGGAACATCAGGTCGCTGAATCGGTCTCAACGACCAATGTTCTTCCCAGTCTCCCCCCTGTTTCACCCATTGTTGTAAAAGTTTAATTTGCCGTTTATCGAGCGGCTTGCCGAATTCTATGGGGGGCATTTTCAAATCTGGATCGGTGCTTAATATCCTT
>JAJRTM010000557.1 GCA_024278285.1 Planctomycetota bacterium | reverse complement strand
GTCAGTCATTCTGCGATTCTCGATGCCCATGATAAAACGCATGGCGTTCGTCTGCTGCCTCACTATTTGCTGGCAAACGCGCAGGTGATTGTTTCATTTGGTGCAGATTTCCTGGGAACCTGGATATCTCCTGTTGAATTCACTGCGGATTGGCGAACGAATCGCATTCCGACTGAAGACGATCCACAGATGTCTTACCATGCACATTTTGAAGGGCGTGTTTCTTTAACGGGCGGCAAGGCAGACCGCCGTTATCGCTTGGCACCAGATGAATTCGGCACGGTCCTGAATCATTTATACGCAATGCTTTCTGAAAAAGCAGGCAAGAAAATTGATTCTGCCAAGCTTGGGAAATCGCCCATTGCAGAAGCTGATTTGACATCTTTGGCGATGCGACTCTGGGATGCAAGAGGAGAAAGCATTCTTCTTTGCGATAGTCAAGACGTTTCCGTGCAGGTGGTGGTGAATGCGATTAATCACCTGCTGGAAAATTACGGCAAGACGCTCGACATCACCAAGCCAAGTTTACAGGCTCAAGGGAATGATCGGGATGTTCTGAAATTGATTGACGAGCTGAAAGCTGGGAAAATTGCAGCGCTGTTTGTTGCAGGAACAGATCTCACACACAACTTGCCGGAGCATGATAATCTTGTCGAAGCGATCAGTAAGGTGCGGCTTGTTGTCAGTTTGAATGAACGGGATGACGACTTTTCATCGATTGCTCATTTTGTTTGTCCCGATCATCATTTGCTGGAATCCTGGCTCGATGCGGAACCGGTCAGCGGCTTGGTCAGTTTATCGCAGCCACTACTTCAACCGTTGGGGAATACCCGTTCGATTCTGGAAAGTTTAGCCCGTTGGTCGGGCAGTAACGCTTCGGCTTACGATATTTTACGAACATCGTGGGAAAAGAATATCCTGCCTCGTTCAAAGTCGAAATCATTCCGCAAATTTTGGGATCAATCAGTTCACGATGGGTTTATTGAAGCCTCTTCAGTTGCTCCAAAAGTAAGCGAATTCAAAACCGATGCAGTCAACCTTGCACCGCAAGCAAAACCAGGTGCATACTGTTTGAGTCTTTATACGAAGGTCGGGCTGACAGATTCCAGGCATGCCCACAACCCGTGGCTACAGGAATTGCCTGATCCGATCACGAAAGTGACATGGGATAATTATGTCAGTCTTTCCCCTGCAACTGCACAGAAACTTGGCGTCACTGATGGCGATGTTGTGAGTGTTGAAGCGGGAGGAAGTAATGTTGAACTGCCTGCTTTGGTTCAACGTGGTCAGCATGACCGTGTCATTTCAATCGCGCTGGCTTACGGAGTAAAAGGGACAGATCGTTTTGCAAAAATCGGGCCTCAATGGCTTGAAAGTAGATTAACGGTAGCTGAAGGCGACCTTGTCGGAAAAAACGCGGCTCCTTTGGTCAGTACTGCAAACGGATCGTTGAGCCTGACCCGCAGCGATGTCGCGATTGCCAAAACAGACAAGCGTCACGAACTCGCCAAGACGCAGGAATATCATTCGATGGAGCTTCCCAAGCATATTGCTCCGTATGGGGGAGAATATCGGGACGTTGTTGAAAGTACGACACTGGCTGCCTACAAAGATGACCCGGAAGCAGGGATGCACGAAAAGCATTTCGATACCAGCGTACAACTTTGGGCAGAAGATCATCCGAAAAATGGGCATCAATGGGGGATGTCAATCGATTTAAACCTGTGTACCGGATGCTCAGCTTGCGTGGTCGCTTGTCAGTCGGAAAATAATGTTCCTGTTGTCGGTAAAGATGAAGTTTATCGTCAACGGGAAATGCACTGGATGCGGATTGATCGTTACATTGATGGCGAAGATGATGACATTCAGGTTTCGCATCAACCGATGATGTGTCAACACTGCGATAACGCACCTTGTGAAACGGTTTGTCCGGTGTTAGCGACAACGCACAGCAGTGAAGGACTCAACGAGCAGATTTACAACCGATGTGTCGGCACGCGGTATTGTGCCAACAACTGCCCGTACAAAGTTCGGCGGTTCAACTGGTTCCAATATTCACACGAAGATTCGTTGGTGAATCTGGCTCTCAACCCAGATGTAACGGTTCGTGCTCGCGGGGTGATGGAAAAATGCTCGATGTGTGTCCAACGCATTGAAGAAGGTAAAATTGAAGCCAAACGCAAGGGTATTGCTGTTGCAGATGGCGATATTCAAACCGCCTGTCAGCAATCGTGTCCCGCCAAGGCGATTACCTTTGGTGACGTGAACGATTCAAAAAGTGAAATTCATACAACGCTGGACAATCCTCGCAAATACGGCGTTTTGGAAGAATTCAACTTCCGCCAAGGTGTTTCTTACCTTCGTGTTGTCAGGAATCGTGAAGAGGATGACAGCGGTGAAGGTGACCATGGCGGTCACAAACATTCTGAAGTGACGCCAGCGAATTCAAATAACATTGTCAATCTGGACGAACAACGTACCAGTGAAACAGGAGGGAAACATGTCTGAAGCCTCTCCCTTAAGGCCAGCACTGGTTACCGGTGATAAATCGCTTGGAGATATCACCAACGATATTTCCGCACCAATGGCTGGCACGCCTTCCCCACTTTGGTGGGTTGCGTTCTTGATTGCATTATCTGCCCTGCTGATGGGAGTGGTTGCAGTCACGTATCAAATTTCAACCGGAATTGGAACCTGGGGTTTGAACAAAACCGTTGGTTGGGCGTTCGACATTACCAACTTCGTTTTCTGGGTCGGTATTGGACACGCGGGGACGTTGATTTCGGCGGTGCTGTTTTTGTTCCGACAAAAATGGCGAACCGCAGTGAATCGTTCTGCAGAAGCAATGACATTATTCGCCGTGATGTGTGCGGGAATCTTTCCGCTAATTCACATGGGGCGACCATGGCTCGCATTTTGGATGCTGCCTTATCCGAACGAACGTGGCTCGTTGTGGGTCAACTTCAAATCGCCCTTGTTGTGGGATGTGTTCGCGATTTCCACTTATCTGGCAATTTCTGCGGTCTTCTGGTATGTCGGTTTAATCCCCGATTTTGCGACCATTCGCGATAAAGCCAAGCGTGGTTACCGTAAGGCAATCTTTTCGATTCTCTCCTTCGGCTGGGACGGTTCCGCCAGAACGTGGCTTCGCTATGAAACGGTTTATCTGCTGTTGGCAGGACTCGCCACGCCACTGGTCTTTTCTGTACATACAATTGTGAGTATGGATTTTGCAACTTCAATCGTTCCTGGTTGGCACACAACAATCTTTCCGCCTTACTTTGTCGCAGGGGCAATTTTCAGTGGATTGGCGATGGTGTTAACACTAATGCTGATTGCTCGCAAAACGATGCGGCTTGAAGATTATATCACCGTTAAACATGTCGAACGGATGTGTCTATTAATGCTTTCCATGGGCTGCATTGTCGGCCTGGCTTACGCCACTGAGTTCTTCATGGCAGCTTACAGTGGGAATGCGTATGAACAATTCGTCTTTATGAATCGTGCTTTGGGGCCGATGAACTGGGCTTATTGGACAATGGTGACGTGCAACGTCCTTGTGCCGCAGGTGCTGTGGATTAAGTCGGTACGTACTTCGTTGCCGATAGTCTTTGTGATTACGATTTTTGTTAATATCGGCATGTGGTTTGAACGTTTTGTGATTATCGTTACCAGTTTACATCGCGACTTTTTACCATCGAGCTGGGTACATTATACTCCTTCGCTGGTTGAAATTGCGACGCTTATCGGAAGCTTCGGATTATTTTTCACGCTCTTCCTACTGTTTTGTCGTGTTGCACCAGCAATCGCGATTGCTGAAGTGAAGGATGCAGCGAACGTGAGGAAACGCGATATTCTGATTGAAGCACGCAACGAGCCGCCACAGATAATCGATACCGATCCACTTCCTGCGAATGTTGATCCTTCGATGGGGTGTTGAGTGTTTTGTTCCAGTTTGTTTTGGAAAATTGACCAATGAGTAAACAACTTTTATTAGCCACGTTCGATCATGCAGATGACTTGCTTTCCGCGACCATGGTCGCTCGGGAAAAAGGTCTGCATATTGTCGATGCCTTCACTCCGTATGCTGTCCACGGGTTAGACCGCGCGATGGGATTAAAACCTTCCCGGCTTACCTGGGTCTGTTTTATCTGCGGAATGATAGGCGTTAGCGGAATGCTTTACTTTGAACATCTGGTCGCCTCTGTGTGGTGGCCTATTGATATCGGTGGTAAGCCTTGGAATTCCCTCCCTTCAGATGTACCTGTTGCTTTTGAGGCGGCGGTGTTATTGGCTGGGTTTGGTTCAGTGTTTGCATTGTTGATCGTCAGCCGTCTTTATCCCGGCAAGAAATCTCGCAAAGTTCCAGCTCGTGTCACGGATGATCAGTTTGTTCTTGTTATCGAACAGACCGATGCCGCGTTTGATACCGCAGCGGTCGAGAAAATGCTGTTATGCCACCATGCCGTTGATGTTGAACAGTACATCGAAAATAATGGGGAGTTTCAATCGTGAATCTGACACGAATTAATATTGTACTGGCTATGTTACTGGTACTGACAACGTTGTTGGCGGTCTCCTTAAAAGTAGACTATTCAAAGCCGAATTTCGAATTACTGCCAACAATGGT
>JAJRTM010000556.1 GCA_024278285.1 Planctomycetota bacterium | reverse complement strand
TTGGCGATGGTTGCAAGTTGCCCGGGATTACCTTTGCGTGCTCTTTGAATCTGAGCATAAATTTCCTGGTATCGTTCATAGATTTTTTTATCGTTCGTACTGGATAACAAGTTCGGCATGAACACAAAAATAACGCCAATGACCACAACAACGCCTATTGCACCAAGCACCTTGGCATCTATTAAATTTGTCATGCCACTGAAATCGATTTTCTCTCTGGACTGTTTGGCTTTCTTAAACTTCTTCGCTTTTGGTGGCGGCCCCGGTTTAACAGGTGGCTTATAGGCTGTTGCTGCATCAGATGAAGGGGAACTTATGGGAGCGGGGGCAGTTGGTGCATTGGCTGGTTGCTGACTTTGCTCTTCCTGCGTTGTTTCCACGACAGGCTCTTTAACATGATCGCCCAACCAGGCGTTTAGCCGCTCTGCAATTTCTCGCTTTCTTTTCGCTTCCGTATCTTCCTGAATTTCCTCTTCTGTACTTGAATCCTCTGATGCGGCATCACTTTGTTCTCCTTCAGCATTCTGAACAGTTTCTTGCTCTTGAATGTTTTCAGGGGTAGAGCCTTTGGGGCGAGTATCAGCGAGGATATGGTTAAGCTCTCCGCCTACCACCTGGAAGTCTGAACTGTCCGCTTCTTCAGATGTATCTGCACCGAGTAATTCTGAATCGAGGAATTCTGCACCACCTCCCAGTTCAAAATCGGATTCAATTTCTGGAAACAAGCCTGCGATATCGCCTGCGATCATCCACTCGCCCTGAATGGTGTGACGAATTTTATCTTCCGGGCCAACCTCTTCGTTGGCAACCAGATGCACTAATTCTTCAAACGGAAATGGACCTATTTCCTGGCCCAATACTTCTGCAAACCATCGATCAGAAGAGTGGTGCTCCGTTGCGGGATTTTCTTCTTTCGCGATGACAAATTCATCAATAGAAGGACTTGATTCCACCTCTGTCACATCTGAAATTGAATTTGTTGTTCGCTTTTCAGAAACGATCTCCAGGTTTAAGTCATCAAAGTCATGTGCAACTTCGAGATTGTCAGAATGATCCATCGTTGTTGACTGAGGTGTTTGTGGTTCAGGAGTTTTTTTTTCTTCAGACATGAACTTTATTTCAATTTGATAATATAGCGGCACATTCCGCAGCTAATATGTACTACTAACAGTAAAAATTTACGTACGGTACGCAAATTTTTTGAATATAGTTTTTGGTTACGGCTATCAGAATGAACCAGCCGTGCTGGGTCTCTCCAAATCAAATGATTGGAAGGCTACATAACGGCAAACCGCGGCATTGATTTAGTGTATTATACCTTTATGAAAGAATCGTTAAGCGAGAGACGATAATTTCTTTCAGGAGACAGATGCAGGCGAACTAACGGGGTCGTGTATTGGTTCAGTTGCAGGATCGCTATTCCACGCATCTTGTAGCTTACCACACAATTCACTCGAGCGATCAAAAATATCCAACTCTGCAAAGAAGAGTAGCGCCAGTACAGACTGCCCTGCCTGAGTAATTGTTTTGTGTTGCAGATCCACCCAATTCGGTTGAGCTGCCTGTTCCTGCCAAAACTCTGCGTGGTCGATTAACGGGATATTATTTACCACTGCAACTTCGCGAATGAGATCGCAAAGCATTCGCATCGGATCATCAAGATTGTTATCGAACAACAATTCCGGTAAAGGCGGGGTCTGGAAAACTGGCTCTGAACCATTTTGTCTGAGGAACTCTGCCAGTTCACTTAGCTTTTCTGCATATCGATCTGGCGATTGAGAAGCTTCCAACGCATCTGCTTTTCCGGGGAGAATAAACGCAACATCGGGATGGCACTGGGTTAAACCTTGTCGGGCGATTTTCCAAATCTCATTCAGTGAAGCATTTTTGACTCCCGCGTTCACAATAAGATCTGGAAACCGGCGAAGCTCCCAGCGCAAACGGTGTCGAAACATTTCTGCAAAACCGGGTTGCCCACTGTGTCGTAGCCAGGCTGTTGTTTCGTCTCCCAGAAACATCCAGACACGCGGCTGCTGGTGATGCAACCAACCGCGAATCTGCTGCATCCCCTGGGTTGCTCCCGTGGGACTCTGATTAAGGTACTCTGCGAGATTCCATTTCGAGAGACGTTTTTTTACCGGGGACGAAGCTACGACAGACTCTTTACGAATTGGTGAATCTGCTTTCGTCTGTGCATCGCTTTGTGGGGCAATATGATCATCGAATACAGAAGTTGGATCAGACGTTGTTGGCGGAGCGACTTTCTCTGTAACCGAGGGAGCGAATTCGCATTCAACTTCGGGGAAGTCCGCCAACAAAGCAGAACCGGTTGCAGATCCACTCACTAAATTTGAAGCGGCTCCACGTAAGGATGAGTTGGAGAAGCTGCGCATGTTCAGCGCCTCAGCCGAAGCGTTGATGCTTTTGAGGATTTCTGGATCGAGTAAAATCTGCTCGTCGAAATGTTCGTCATCCAACGAGGGGCAAGCCGCTGAATCGTAAGAAACCAGCAGCAAGCGGCGACGACGGGAATACCTCGCCAATCGGCTGTTCATCGCTCCGTAAGAAGATCGCACTGCATACTCCGATCAGGTGAAAAATGTCTGCCTCCATCACACATAAAATATGCCATTTTGTGAAGAGAAATCAGGCTGATCTCAAAGTTTTTCCCATAACAATTCGCTGAAGTTTGCCGGTAATGACAGTTTTCACGCCTTGTTGACGAAAATGAACACGAAACAGTGGTTATGCGGACACGGCTTCGTCATGAAGACCTCTATTGATGCAAACGGAGCGCAGGCATTTTTTAAACGGAGCACAGACATTCCTGTCTGTTTCGTTTGAGCATACTCTGTTGCAGGCAGACAAGAATGTCTACCTTCCGTTCGAGAGGAGATTTTTGAATAAATAGAGAGCCGTTATGCAAAAACGTCTTCAAGTGCTTTACGCATGATGATTGGATCGGGGTCGATGCCGGTCCAAAGTTGGAAGCCGATCACTCCCTGATTGACGAGCATCCCAAGGCCATCCAGAACCGTACAGCCAAGTTCGCGTGCCTGTTTGACGAACTGCGTTTCGGGAGGATTGGGGATCACATCAGCAATAATCATTTCCGGATTGATTGTTGAAGCATCGATGGAAACACGAGCATTCACATCGGGGTACAAGCCGATTGATGTCGCATTAATAAGAACATCGGTCCCTTCTGGAATTTTATAATCACCTTTCCAGAGAACAAACTGAGCATTGATTGCTGTTTTCTCACGGACTTTCGTATTGAGTAATTCGACAAGCGATTCGCCTCGCTGGGCAGATCGATTAACAATCGTGATGTTTTCCACACCGACCAAAGCGAGTTCCACAGACATCGCACGAGCAGCTCCCCCCGCACCGAGCATGACGACTTTTTTCCCGGCTGGTTCACAGACTTCGCGAAGTGATTGCACGAAGCCTTTGCCGTCTGTGTTCTCGCCAACAAGTTCGTCCCCTTCACGAACAATACAGTTGACTGCTCCCATCAAATCGGCTGCTTCAGAAAGTCGATCCAATAGCGGAATGACGGCCACTTTATGTGGGATCGTTAAGTTGCCGCCGCGAAAATTCATCGCCCGCATTCCACGGACCGCGTCGGACAAATCTTCTGGAAGAACTTCAATCGTCAGATATCGCCACTCTAAATTGTGGTGATTATACGCGGCTTCAATCATCGCCTGAGTCGGATTTTCCGCCACCGGATGCCCAAACACACTGGTCAATTCCTGCTTGAAATTCAATTCTGCCATACTGTTTATCTTTCTAATTAATAGCCCTGTATAGCCGGGCCAAACAGGGTATCAGGCGAGCCGGGTCAGTGATGCCCCTGGTAAATTTCTTAAGTTGTTGTCAGTTGTACTGTTGCGCTTTGTTTTATGATTCCCTGTTGGGTGCCACGGCTCTGTGAGCCGTGCGAACTGAAAATCAAGCTTGATTTCAGCAAGATATTCTCACTCCAACGCAGCACGGCTCACAGAGCCGTGGCACACGAAACAGTTATTTCTCGCAACAGTTTCTCAACACGAAAACACCCTGATTTCCCCATTCTCCGGGTTATTTACCAGCCCAGGTTCAC
>JAJRTM010000555.1 GCA_024278285.1 Planctomycetota bacterium | reverse complement strand
GGCGAGAAATCGGGATCGGCTCCCAAAAGCCTTTCCAATGCCGCCTGGGCAAAATGGTTTTCCGGCAGGCTTAACAGGGAGTGCTCGTATTGTGCACTCATAGTTGTGTGATCTATTAGCCACGCTGTTAGTAAAAGATCGTGAAATACGAATGCCCAGCACGGCTGGTTCATTCTGATCGCCGACACCAATATTGAATCTTGTTAAAAGTTCGCGCAAGACGCAAAGAAATTAACCGTTCGTAATACAGTATTGAAATCTGCTTCTCAGCACAATCCCTGACTCTAACGAATTCTATGTGCAGCCGGTTTGAGTGATCGAAAATCGTTTTGCACCAAGCAATTACTGTCGAGTCTTACTTTTTTTGGCTGAAGGCCTCTTTTACCATAGCCTGGGGCATCGCCCCAGGAAGAGATCAAAATAAGCCCCTTTGGCTGAAAGCCATAAACAAAAGCATTGAATATGGCTTTCAGCCAAGACGTGTATCTGATCCGTTTTCCAGGGGCGATGCCCCAGGCTATGATGGGATTGGCCTTCAGCCAATAAGAAAAAGTATTGAAATTACTGGTACATAGAATCCTGTAGAGTCAGCACAATCCAATTCCAAAATCATTTCAGCAGCTTGGGGAGTTGTTCTTTCAAGTCTTCGACTGAAGTTGAATTGCTGATGGCTTTCCCTTGTTGATCAACCAGAAACATTGTCGGGACCGAAATGATGCCAAATTCAATCGCGGTGCGTCCTTCCAGTCCTCTCGGTTCTGCCAGATGTCGCCAGTTATTGCCGTGCTGGGTGATGTAAGGGGCGATTCCCGCTTTCTGGGAATCGAGATTGACGCCAACGATTTCAAAACCTTTTGCTCGATATTTTTCATACAAAGCTTTAATTTGTGGCAAGTCTTCTGTACAAGGCTGGCACCAGGTTGCCCAGAAAATAACAAGAAACACTTTGCCTCGATAAGCAGCCGTATCGACCGGCTTACCATCAATACCAGTCCCATTCAAAGTGAATGTTTTGCCGACCATGTTCAGTCGCTTTTGTGCCCCTTTTGCTCTTCTCCCTGCATCAGTAGCGGGGTGATTGATCACCAGTTTCTCGTACCATATTTTCGCTTTATCGACCTCACCAGAAAACTCTTCGAAGATCGCCAGTTGAAGTAGCGCATCTCCCGAATCTGTCGATTTGGGGTAAGTGGTGACAAAAGATTTTAATTGCTCGACCCACCATTTTTGCAACTCTGCACTTTTGCCGCTGTCCGTGGCAGAATCGTGAAGCTTGACACTGTAATCAGCGAGCAGTCTTCGATAAGTGGTGTAGGGGATCAGTTCAGAATCCGGGCGTTGTTTCTTCAAATCGGTTTCGATGGATGCCAATTGCGTGCCTCCCGCACTGTATTTTCCTGTTTGCACCGCGGCAGCCAATCCATCGATCATCTGACGAAGCCACTGTGTCCGTTCCTGTTCTGTTTTCGATTTTGCCAGTAAACCTCGCAACACTTCAACTCGCTTGCTGTTGTAACGGGCTAACTCTTCTGCAGAAGATTGGGGCGTTGGCGCATTGCCATCAAGCTGTTGTAATTCGGTAAGTAGCTTGCGAGTTTCAGGATTGACTTCCGATTCTGTTGTCATCGCCGCCCTGTTGGAGGCAAGTTTGGGCTGCATTAAAACACCGCCATCGCTTACCTGTAATGTATCTCCTTCAATCGGCGAGGGGATTTGTGTCAGCTTCCATGTATTACCAATTTTGATGACTTCTCCCATTTGCATAAAACCGGTCGTTCCTTCGGTTTCGATAATCGCCATCACATTTTCATAAACGAAAAGATCCTGGTTCGCTTTCCCCTCATCAGCCGGGATTGAATAAGGCATCAGCATGGAAGAATCAAAACGAAGCCATTTTGTTTTTTCGTTGATCGATTTCGACTGCCCGACTCTCGCCTTCATTGTCGCGGGCAGGTTCGCCACATTTGCCAGGATTTTATTGGCGAATTCCGGCTGAATCCCCAGAGCAGCAATATCTGCTTTGTTAATAACGACCAGGCTTAATCGACGAGCATCCCCTGCTGCCATCGCCTGAACAGCTTCACGGGTCACTTCCTCTGCAGAGATGATTTTCCACTGATCGATTTTCCCATCTTCATTTTGATCGATCCCCCAACGTGTTCCCGCAATGTTCAACCAGCGAGATTGATCCACCTTGTTGTTGAAGTTGCTGTCGATATCCCGGTAGATTTCGTAGCCCCGGTTATAGTACCGCCATTGATCGACAACGTTGTCTGCGTTGGTATCTTGAAAACGCCTGAGAACCTGTCCCTCGGGACCATACACAACCCAGCCGGAAGATTTCCCTTCTCGTTCTACTTCCACCTTGCACTTTTCATGGTCGGCTTTGTCGACTAATTCGTAATCGACATCTTTTTGCACAGGACGAAACGTCAACGCCAGCGTGGCAGAAGGAGAGTCATCAGCCTGAAGAGTGCTTCCCAGCAGCCCCGTAAAAATACAGAAAGCCAATCCAGACGTTTTCATCAAATTCTGAAAACTTAGATGCTGACTTGAAAATCTACTTAAAAATCTATTTGCTGAACTCATCAATCATTCCTTCGTAGATGATATCGCCGTTTATTTATTATGTAATCTGAACTGGACAGCGCCAGGTTTACCGGAAAAGAGTCCCCCGTAAGACGGTTTTGGAAAGCCGTCTTACGGGTCATTCACCTTGCGTTTACGCAATAGGAGGTTCCCTTAATGTTCATTGCCAGCACAATTGCTGGATCTTGACCCAGCCTACGGGCAATGACAAACCATGGCTGAATAGTTACTTTTTGCTGATATCTTAACCCAAATCACTATAAGAGGTCACGAGCAGTTTTGAAAGATTACTATTGTACAACCGGTCAGGGACTGTTACATTGTGGCAAGTTGATTTTGATTGATTGCGAATGCACATCCAGACAAGGACGTTGTTTCAGCGCAGGGAGGCCGATTATTCTCCTTTTGTTCGACTGAGCAGATATGAAATCTCAGCTAGTGGATCAGCTTGGATTGCGCGAGGCTTTTGTCAGGTCTTCGCAATTTGCCCCCTGGCCCACGTTGATTTTAGATCGACAATTTCGGCTGGTTTCCATCAATCCTGCTGCCCGCAGCATGCTCGATTCGGGCCTGGAACTTTCGCGAGGGATGTTTTTTCCAGAGATCATTGCGGAAGAATCCCTTGCCTGCTTAGAGCAATTTCTGGAGTCTTGCTTCAGCACAATGCACGTTCAAAAAATCTCGCCCCCTTTCCAATGCTCGCTGCATTCCAACAATGGGAAACAGAGAGGAGAACAGAAAAATATTGAGCTCCAGGCAGAGGTGCTGAAAGATCTCGATGAGTTGTCACTGGTTTTGTACCTGTCTGATTCATCACAAAAATCTCGAACCGGGCAAGCCGTGCTGGAACGGGATCAATGGTATCGAAGTATTCTGGACAATACCGGCGCAGTGATTTACATCAAGGATATTCAGGGAAGATATCAGTTTATCAATCG
>JAJRTM010000554.1 GCA_024278285.1 Planctomycetota bacterium | reverse complement strand
TTTTTTGATATTAAAGACTTTACAAAAGAGGTACACCTTCCGTGCCACGTCGTGACGATTTACATAAAATTATGATCATTGGTTCTGGTCCTATTGTGATTGGGCAGGCCTGTGAATTCGATTATTCAGGAACCCAGGCTTGCAAGGCGTTGCGGGAAGCCGGGTATGAAGTTGTCTTGGTCAACTCGAACCCGGCAACAATTATGACCGATCCTGACACGGCTGATCGCACCTATATAGAACCGATTACCTGTGAATATGTCGAGGAGATCATTGCTAAAGAACGCCCGGATGCGGTTCTGCCAACATTGGGCGGCCAGACCGGTTTGAACACCGCGATGGAATTGCATCGGAAAGGTGTGTTTGAAAAATATGGCGTCGAAATGATTGGTGCCAAGGCAGATGTTATCGTCAAAGCGGAAGCGAGAGATGCCTTCAAGGAAGCGATGATAAAAATCGGATTGGATGTTCCACAAAGTGCGGTTGTTCATAATATGGATGAGGCCCGCGAAGCATTAGAGACCTTGGGGCTGCCTTTGATTATTCGTGCCAGTTTTACACTTGGTGGAACCGGTGGCGGCGTCGCGTACAACCGTGAAGAATACGATGAAGTTGTTCGCAAAGGAATTCAGCTTTCTCCCGTGGGCGAGGTTCTTGTTGAAGAATCGCTGCTCGGCTGGAAAGAGTACGAGATGGAGGTGATGCGGGATAAAAACGATAACTGCGTCGTCATTTGTGCGATTGAAAACTTCGACCCGATGGGCATTCACACCGGCGATTCCATCACCGTTGCCCCGGCTCAAACGCTGAGTGATAAAGAATATCAACGGATGCGGGATGCGACGTTTGCCTGCATGCGAGAAATTGGGGTCGAAACGGGTGGTTCGAATGTGCAGTTTGCAGTGCAGCCTGAAACCGGGCGTATGACCATTATCGAAATGAATCCGCGTGTAAGCCGCTCAAGTGCTTTGGCTTCCAAAGCGACCGGGTTTCCAATTGCAAAAATTGCTGCCAAGTTAGCAGTCGGATATACATTGGATGAAATCCCGAACGACATCACACGCGAAACCCTCGCCTGTTTCGAGCCTTCTATCGATTACGTGGTGACGAAATATCCTCGCTGGACATTTGAAAAATTCCCGGACGCCAATTCCGAATTAACCGTACAAATGAAATCGGTTGGCGAAACAATGGCCATCGGCCGCACATTCAAGGAATCGTTTCAAAAAGCGATGCGAGGCCTGGAAGTGGGCCACTTCGGTTTTGGAGGAGGAAAAAAAGATCTTTGGGAATCTAATTCACAACCGACAATCGAACAGATTCGCAGGAAACTTTCGATTCCCAATGAACACCGCGTCATTTATCTGCGTTACGCATTGCTGGCAGGGATGACGATTGATGAAATTTACAAATTAACAAAAATTGATTGCTGGTTCCTCAGACACCTCGATGAGTTGGTTGCGACCGAAAAAGAACTGCGAAGTTATTCCAACCTGGAAGACTGCCCCCGTGAACTTCTCTACCGGGCAAAACGAGAAGGTTTTTCCGATCAGCAACTCGGCTTCTGGTGGAATGTCTCGCAATTGCAAGTGCGGGAACATCGAAAAAAGCAGGGGATCGAAGCCGTCTTCAAGCAAGTTGATACCTGCGCCGCGGAGTTCGAAGCCTACACGCCTTACTTTTATTCAACTTACGAGCAGGAGGATGAATCGCCTGCACGCAAGCCCGAAAAACCTCGCCGAATTATCATTTTGGGGGGCGGACCAAACCGGATCGGGCAGGGGATCGAATTCGATTACTGTTGCTGCCAGGCTGCGTATGCTCTCGAAGAGTTGGGCATCGAATGTATTATGGTCAATTCGAATCCTGAAACGGTTTCGACAGATTACGATACATCCGATTTGCTCTTTTTCGAGCCGTTGACTCTCGAAGATGTTCTTAATGTTTGTGATCGCATTGAACCCGATGGTGTGATCGTGCAGTTCGGAGGTCAAACGCCGCTCAATCTTGCTCGCGGGTTGGAAGCAGCCGGCGTGCCGATTATCGGAACATCTCCCGACATGATCGACGCAGCCGAAGACCGGGAACGCTTTCAGGAAATACTGAACAATCTCAAATTGAAACAACCGCCCAACGGAATCGCGATCGATGTCGAAGGGGCTTGCTCGCAAGCAAAACGAATCGGCTATCCGGTGCTGGTGCGTCCCAGTTACGTACTCGGCGGTCGAGCGATGCAAATTTGCTACGAAGAAGCTGCCCTTATTAAATATATGAGCGAAGCGGTCGATGCCTCGCCAGATCGCCCGGTGCTTGTCGATAAGTTTCTGCAGGATGCGATTGAAGTCGATGTTGATGCCATTTCCGATGGCGAGACAACCGTCGTCGGCGGCATCATGGAGCATATCGAAGAAGCGGGAATTCATTCAGGTGATTCCGCCTGTGCGATTCCGCCTCATTCACTTTGCGAACAAACAATTGATGAAATTCGCGATGCAACACACGCACTCGCAGGCGATCTACAAGTGCGCGGCTTGATGAATATCCAATTTGCGGTCAAGCAGGAACAAGGCAAAGATGTTGTGTACGTACTCGAAGTAAATCCCAGGGCGTCTCGAACCGCTCCGTTTGTTTCCAAAGCAACCGGCAGATCGCTGCCTCGGATCGCTGCCAAAGTGATGGCTGGGGTCTCGTTGAAGGAGCAGGGAGTCACAGAAGAAATCTGGCCGAAGTTTACGTCCGTCAAAGAAGCCGTCTTTCCGTTCTCGCGTTTTCACGGTGTCGATATCGTCCTGGGACCAGAAATGCTTTCCACGGGGGAAGTGATGGGGATTGACGAAACCTTTGCGATCGCGTTCGCGAAAAGCCAAATTGCAGCCGGGACATCCATTCCGGTATCAGGAAAAATCTTCATCAGCATGGCGGGTAATTTCAAAGATCGGATCCTCGAACCAGCCAGAAGGTTAACCGAACTCGGCTTCCAACTCGTCGCAACTTCGGGGACCGCCCAGTCGCTCAAAGATGTAGGCATTCCCGTTGAAGTAGTCAAAAAGGTACAGGAAGGACGCCCGAACCTGCTCGACTTCATGGCCAACGGCGAGATCAGTTTCATCTTCAACACACCAAGTAAGCGAGGACCGAAAACAGACGAAGGCCGCATCCGAGCCGCCTCAGTCGCCTACGGCGTCCCCTGTGTCACGACGCTCCCCGGTTGCCTCGCTGTCATCAAAGCAGTAGAAGCCTTCGCCTCAAACCCCGCCCCAAAAGTAAAGGCACTACAAGATTGGATGCAGGAGTAATGCCGATATTTATTTACTTGCTGCTCCCATTTGCCGCAGGTATAATTCTCTGATTGGTTCATACGCAGAGTTGGGGGCGAGTTTTTTGCTCTCCTGCATCGCAGCGATTGTCGATTGTGTATCCCCCGCTTCCAACGCCAGGCATCCCAGATAGAACCAGGCTTCCGCTCGAAGATTCTTGGGGATTCTTTCTTCTGCCAGCAGTTGATTCAACTCGACATATAATTTGGCAGGTTGACGATTGGGGGAAGAGATTATAAACGCATAGTAAGCACGGCGCTGTTCAGCCAGTAATAATAATTGTTGATTCGCAACTTCTTCGTCGCCTTGCCTTAACGCTTCGCGAAGTTTTGATTCAGCCGATGTTTGTTGATTTTCCGAATTCGTTTTGTTTATTGAACGCAGTCTCTTACTGTTTTCGAGGATGATCTTCGCTTGTCGTTGTTTAATGGAGTTCAGAGAGTCAGGCCAGCGTCTATCCAATGCTTTCTGAGCAAGTTGAGAGGCGATCTTATGAGCAGATAGTATTTCCAGGCTTTGCGCCGCTCGAAGCAGTTCTTCTGCAGACCAATTCTTCTGACTGGATGAACGCAATATTCCACGGATCGCGCGATATTGATCCAGTAGAGATGCTTCACCTGTGTGCCGAGAAACCCGATGCGAAATTTCAAGCAGGCACCATGTTTTCTGTTTATCACTTTGGATATCATTCCCAGCAGGTAAATAACGCAACGCAGCATAAGGGAAACGCATTGCACATAGTACCTGGGAGACTTGCAAGGAATCATTCCAGGTTGTTGCCTTGATGATGTTTTCAGGGAGCAAGTTCGGATTTCCGCGAGGCCATTCAAGATGCGTTAGCAAGGAATAAGCCTGCTGGGCTTGCCGCAGAGTCGTTCGATCTTGTTTGAGTCCAAAAATAGTGCGCTGTGAATCAATTCCCAACAGGCTCCAGTGGGGACTTAAAGATAACCGTCGGATATCTTGCAAATTTTGGGAACTTGTCACCAACAGCGAAGGGGTCCAGGCTTTAATTTCACGTTTATAACCTCCCCACGAATCATCAGAAAGCAGATAACTATCGGCTCGTCCTTC
>JAJRTM010000553.1 GCA_024278285.1 Planctomycetota bacterium | reverse complement strand
CGTTATTCGCTTTAAGTTAGCTTTGAACATGGTTTAATGTAACGAAACGTCTGAAAAGGCCTGTTTCAAAATAGTGAAAACATACTGAACACGACATTTTGTTTAATAAATCAACAAGCCCTAACACCCCCGGCTCGCCTGGAAAAAGTTTTGATTTTTGTTTTTTTAAATTAAGGGACAAACATAAATTCGGGAGTATTAAACAAAGCCCAGATCGCGTCTTCGGCTTGTTCTCGCCATTTGGGTTTGAGTTGTTTTGTTGGTGGATCGCCTTGTTCTGCGAGTATTTGTTGTCGAATTCCTTCGTTGGCGGCTTCGGGATCGAAATGGAAGGACCAAGTTAAAGGCGAACGGAAAATTGGCCCTGGTTCGGTTGGTTTTGCTCCCGTCATTCGGTTTTCAAATCCGGGCGAGAGTAGTTCCAGATAAACTTTCTGTTCCTGTGAGGTCGGCTTTCTGGAAAGAATTCGCAGGAAGAATTGATCGATCAATTGCTCGACATTTTCTGCCTCCAAGGCGAGTTTGACGATCTCACCTGCGTCGGAAATATCGACGGCTCTGTTCAACAACGTCCCGTTCGCAAGAGCGAGCGGTTGCAGCGCAGTCGCTGTTGCTTCGCGGTCTGTCACCGGATCCTGCCTTTCGCCTCGCCAACCGTAGGCGGAAAGTAAATCGACAACCGATTGTGCTTGAGGCAACGCCATCGAGGGGCGTTCCCGTTCGTTACTGATCGCGACCAGTTCCCACGATTTTTTCGGTTGCCCCAGATCAATAAAGTTGACCCAGATTTGTCGGCCATCAGAATTATGAGTCAGCCGTTCGCTGGGGATCGACTTGCCAACCGCTTGGAAAATGGAATCGACAATTTGTTCTGCGGTCATTCGTTTTCTCGTTGGACCTGCAAAAAACTTCTGCTGTTCACTGGAAGATTCAACTGCCTGACGCTGATACAGATTGCTGGTCACGATGAGGCGACTCAGTTTTTTCAAGTCGTAGCCGTCACGCACAAATTGTTGGGCGAGCCAGTCGAGAAGCTGCGGATGAGACGCATCGCCGGTTTCCCAATCTTCAGCCGGCTCGACCAGTCCGCGTCCGAGCAGTCGTTTCCAAACACGATTGACAATCACTTTGGAAAATCGTTTGTTTGCAGGATGTGTAACCACCGCTGCGAGAACTTCGCGCGTGTTGGCTGGGTCTCGAATGATTCCCTGTTTGAGAATTTCTTCTTTGGAAATTAAATCGTTGAAAGGCCATTGCGGGCTGATCGCTTCTCCCGATTTCAAGGTGACGGTAACGCCCATCGCTGCGATTTGCTCTGGGGTTGCGGTGATGCTGCTCGATTTGGGGACTGCGACCGGCTTACGTTCCAGCATCGCAGCGACTTCGAATAGATCCCGCTGGGTCGATTGATGGTACGGGGCATCGTGACACCGCGCACACTTCATTTCAATCCCTAAAAACGCGGTCCCCAGAATATGAGCCTTGGCTGCCATCGGGACATCGTTGTTCGCGGCGATGCTGAACCCTGCGGTGCCGCCGTTGTGTATGGAACCTTCCATCAAAATCAGTTCGGTCACAATTCGATCAAACGAACGGTTATCGCGGAACGCATCGTGCAGATACCAGCGAAACGGTCCGCTGTTGTTCAAATTCGGCTTGGTCATCCCCGGATTTTCCGCCAACGCATCCTGCCAGTATGCGACCCAATGATCTGCCCAAGCTGGGCTTTTTAGAAGTCGGTCGATCACTTTTTTCCGGCGAGTTTCCTGGGAGTCTGCAAGATAAATCGCGATCTGTTCGGGAGTCGGATTGAGTCCCGTTAAATCGAGCGTGATCCGTCTGAGATAACTTAAATCATCAATTTTCGCGGTCGGCTTGATATCTTTCTGTTTCAATTTTGCTTCAATGAAAAGATCAATCGGGTGATCGCTGGAACGGTTTTCAACAACGGGAACCGGAATTTGTTTCTCAGTCTTGATCAATTCGCTTGCCCGGCGGTGTCTGGCATTCCAGTATTCTGCCTCGGCAAGGCTCGCTTGCTGGCGGTTTTTTATATTGCATTTGATGCGATGAACTTCATCCGCTTCGAGAAAACGAAGCCAGCCTTTTGTGTTGAAGGTCCACTCGGGTTGATGTCCCAAAATTTGATACGTCTTCCCCGGTTGACCATGTGCAAGGACCAACTCTCCCAGAAAAGCGGGCCGCCCTCGCTCGCCGGCAATTGTCACCAGAGAATAGACATGCGACTTGCCATCGGATTGGAACGTGAATCGCTTTTCGGTATGAACAACAGGCATCGAAAGCTGGTCCTGCTTAACAGGCTGCACCTTGTGCATTGTCCCATGAGCCGAACCGCTTAGCCCCATAAACGGGGTTTCCACCTGCAGTTTTCCATCGATGTAGAGACGAGACGAGTTCATCGAACGCAGCACAAATTCATGCTCTCCCTGGGGAAGTGTCATGGCGGAATACGCATGCACCAGATAAGGGACTTCACGATCCGCAATAATCCCGCGTGCATTGTATTTGAACGGGAGTTTGGTCAGCGCAAAAGCTGGCGTTTTGTAAACGGTTACTTTTTCTGTAGGGCGGAAATTCCAGTTACGAGAATCTGTAATCCCTTCGTAGATATCGACAGTGACACTCTTTTTTGGTGCGAGCTTGACCGTTTGTTCGATCACTTTTTGCAGGTAATCGATCGCTTTATGTTTGTACCGGCTGGCCATTGTTTTGGCGGGAATAATTTTGCGATGGATCGCGAGTTCGTCAATGCCTCCCTGAAAGTGATTCCCTCCTTTCATCGCTGCCCCAATCCAGAGTTCGTCATGATCAACGATTGGATTTTTTTTGGTCGCTCCAGCCAGTTCCCAGGTTCCTGTGGATGGTTTGCCATCGACATAACCGGTAATCGATTCCGGCGATCCGAATTTGTAACTGAGCGCGACATGATGCCAGTTTTTATCCGCCAGAAAACCTCGTTTGCTTCTCCAGCGATGCCCGTTTGTTGTCGCAGAACCACCCTTCAGAATATCTTCATCAACAAAAAAGAAACTGAGGACGTAATAGTTCCCTTTTCTCATTAAACGTAGTGCGTAGTTCTGATTGTTCGGGTTGAAACCAGCGTTGCCAGTCCGTCCCTTGCCGACGATGTAAGGAAAGGAAACATGGTTTGAATTTTGCGGATTGACCCAGGCTTCAATCGTGATTGAATCGCCATTTTGGAATTTGAGATTTTTTTGTTTGGCATCATCCCGAACAACGAGCCACTGCTTCGGTGCCTTCAAAGCCAAGGCAGAGTTCTTCTCAGAAAAGCCGGGGCATTCTTCCGGACGCGGTCCCGCCGTTTTGCGAGATGTGCCGCCGGTGAGAGTGGCAGAAACAGAGGGGACCGTTCCGATGGAATCGAGCGTTTTCCACTGATCGTTTTGTTCCATCGACCAGTAGAAAGCGGGGGCATCTTTGAGCACTTTTTGCTGGTAAGTTTCTTCTGCCTGGATTGTCGGACAGAACAACGCGGCGAAAAGAAACGTCAGAAGTAGACCGTAACGAAAATTAGAAATTCGCATCGAATAACTCCACAATAAATGTATTGCCGTAGGGTATGCTGTGCATACCACAATAATCACTTGACTTGTACCGATTCAGTGAATTGCCACCAGCCGTAGGGTCCGCTATAGCGGACCCTACCTACTCAATTGGTGCGTTACAACGCACCCTACATTCTATGGTAACCCGCCGATGAAAACGGGGTCAACAATACTGTTGTCATCCATCGCGTCTTGAATAAACAATTCTTCAACCAGTTCGCCCGGCAAATAGCCCAGATCGGAAAGATCAATTCCGACCGCGATCGCGCGGAAACGTAATCGATTGTGGCTCGGTTTAAGTTCGTACCGAACCGTTTGCAGTTCATCGAGCGAGGCGATGTTTTGATGGAATTGATAAAGATGAAATCGAGCTATTTTTTGTGCTTCGGATGAAAGCATTGTTAAATCGTAAGAGCGAATTGTGTGTGATTTTCGCTTCTGGTCAAATTTCAACGGGCTGACATGAAAAGCATCTCCCTCTGGAGGATTCGAGAGAGTTTGTAATTCAAAGAAAACAACATCGGGACCGGGACCATTCTTAATCGGTTCGCGAAAACGAATCGCCATGCCCGGCGTGTTTAACTGATTTTTATCTTCCACTGTTCGCATGACGGGGTTGATCGTTAATGGTTGCCGGCTTCCACCTGGATTGATGACTCCCGTATTTAATGCGGCATCAGAAAGAACCTGTATGCGTGATTCGCCCAGCGATGTTCCTGCCGCAATATGCCCGTTCGCATTGACTCCCGGATTGGCTTTGAAGTAGGTCAGTTCAACGGGAATGAGTTGCTCAACAGGGTATTGAATGACTTCGCCATCGCGTTGAACAGTCACGCTTTTCAGGTACTCGGCACCGCCATCTTGAGCAGTTGCTGTATCGTATGAAACGATGCGGTCCTGTAACTGGCTGCGATATCCAGCCGAATTGTATGCTGTTGGTCTGGCGACAATGTTATTTCCATTTTCCAGTCGGCAAGCCTCATGCTCGTTCAGTCGTAATTCGAACGTTGTTGCATCAGGACTCTCTGTTGAGGCTTTCTCGCTTTGGTCAGAATACCGATAGATATCCGCCATCCCTTCGATAACTTGCACTTCCGTTTCGCTTGCTTCTGAAACATTCACCGAAAAACGAGTGCCTCGGTCCACCACGCGTGTAACCGGGGTATCAACACGAAACCCTTCTGCTCCTTTGGGTGCATGGACCGAACAATGCCCCACATCTAACGCGAGGCAATCATCAGAAAGAACGCGGAACACAGCCGGCCCTTCTACAATCGCCATTGCTCCACGCGGGAATGCCAATTCGACAAGACCGCTGAGCAATACATATTCTCGCTTCGGTGAAAGAATAGAGTTTATCGCCGGGGACATTTCCCCCAGAAAGCGAGCGTGCGACAAGCTGGCAAATTGCACGTTTCCAGCAGGTTGTTCGACGATTATTTCTGGAGCCGTGTCACGATGATTCGCCGCATACCAAACCATTGGCAGCGCAATCACCGAAAGTAGCGCCACAAGCCAACCACCTTGGCTGACAATTCGCCGCCAGTTACGCTTCCTGGTATTGACGCGAGATTCACAGACGCTGTTATCAGAGGTAGAGTTTTGCGGCGGCAGTTGTTGCATCACGCCGCGAGAAAAACGGTTGCTCTCCTGCGGAAGTTTCTGCATGACATCGCCCACGAACTGTTCATCGCCATCAGTCTGTTCGGTCGCGATTAACCCCAGTAGTCGATGCGTTCGGTAGTAATCAGCCGCCTGCTTGAGTAAAAAATCGTGAGCAGTCAGCAATTCTTGCAGTTCGACAAGACCGGCTTCTTCCAACTCTCCTTCGAGATAGTCGGTCCACAATTCCCCAAAGCGTTCTGCGGGATTGATTGATGAATTTGTCACGAGGCACCTCCCTGTGTCGCAGCAATTCGTTTTTCGATACAGTGTTGTAATTTTTGACGTATCTTCCAAAGTTGTTTTTTGATTGCTGCGACAGACCGCCCGCTGCGATTCGCCATTTCTTCCAGCGGGATTTCTTCGCGGTAACGCCAATCGATAAACTGACGCAGGCGATCACTGAGCGTTTCCAGACACTGCTTCAGCGACTCGGCTAGATCTACCCATATTTCAGGTTCCTGTTCGATGCGTTCAAGTTCCCGCTGCAACAATTGCGGTGCATACCGGGTATGATAATCAGCCACGCGGCGTAATCGGGTTGTTTCGGTTTTTAACTGATAGCGAGCTACCGTAAACAGCCACGCTGCAAAATTACTGCCCAGTTCATATTCATCAAGACGAGAAAACACAGCCACGAAAGCCTGCTGGGCGATGTCATCAACATCAACACCAGGTGGAGCATGTACCGCCAGCCAGGAACGCAACGACCGCTCGTGCCGGCGCACAACTACCTCGAAAGCATCCCGTTCCCCCTGAAGAACAAGACGCAGGCAATCGTCGGTCGAAATTTGAGAGTATTCTTTTTCCGGCATGACACTGTATATGGCACGAATGCTCGTCAGGTTACCCCTGCAGGGCCAGCGCGTACTAAGTTGTTGTGTTGGTAAGGACTTGCAGCAAGTAGTTATCATTCCAGCCGCAGTTTCTGCGTTTCATCACCTGGCTTTGTTTGGAGGGATATTGCTTGATTAAGGAAAAAGTGAAGCGATT
>JAJRTM010000552.1 GCA_024278285.1 Planctomycetota bacterium | reverse complement strand
GCAGCCGCCTCAGCATCGGGGCAGCGGACAATATTTGGACTCCCATCGGGCAGCTTTTCCACTTGCTCCAAAGTGATTTCAGCAGGGGTTTCGATCTTCGCTTTCACATCGCCTACTTGTACGACATAACCAAGAACGTTCGCTCCGCACTGCTTGTGCAAGATTTTCTTTGCGACAACTCCTGCTGCAACACGAGCGGTTGTTTCCCGAGCCGAAGAGCGTCCCCCGCCACGATAATCGCGAAAACCGTACTTGGCATCGAAACTGTAATCCGCATGACCGGGCCGATAAATCTCTTTGATGTTCCCGTAATCGCGGCTGCGCTGGTCTTCGTTACGAATCAAAATCGCCAGCGATGTTCCTGTTGTTCTCCCTTCAAAAACCCCTGAAAGAATTTCCGGTTGATCGGATTCATTCCGCTGAGTCACAATTTTACTTTGCCCAGGTCTTCGGCGATCCAAATCTTTTTGCAGGTCTTCGACACTCAACTCAATCCCGGGAGGTACACCATCAATAATAACCACATTGCCCGGACCGTGACTTTCGCCAGCCGTGGTGATACGAAATAATTGTCCAAAACTGTTACCTGCCATCAAAAATATTCTCACTATCTGAGGTATCGCGGTACCTGAATGAAGTCGTCATCAAAATGAATCTTGGAAGTTTCGCCTATCAAAAAAAGCAATCATTAGAAATATATAGATAAAGAATAACATGGAAACCTCACAACTTCTACATTGTTGAATTCTGTGGAGAGAATTGATGGCAATAAATACAGTCAACCAAGCTTTTCGACTTGCATTCAAGCAGGAATTGCAATCATCACTTATCAAAATATCGCATCCAACTGACCGAAACAGGGCGCGGGCGAACACCAGTACAAGCCGGAACTTTAGGCTTATTTTACCTGACTGTTCGCAATTTGGGAAAGAAATCCGGTTGTGCGGGTTAGGTTGTCAAATTCGAGTGCAAAAAAATTGACGGGGCCAATTTTCTGACGTATGCTGGAATAGTGAAACCGTTGTGTAACGTCAACAACGGTGATGTGAAAAGTTCACATAATAATTTGTCGCCAACACTTGCCTGGCTTATCGAGAACGGATGTCTCTCGGCAGATTCGCTCAGATGATCTGAACGATTTTGCAAAACCGGGGCTGCCTTAGGGCAATACCTCAGGAGGAATTACAAGCGGCGACTTGCAGCAACAATAGAGGGGGAACCGCTGCATGTCATTTACTGCAAGAAAAATTCTACTTTGTTTTAGTGCCGTTTTTCTGGCACTTGTTTCCATCAGTGTATTAGATGTCACCGGGGCATCGAAAGATCCATCTGCCATAGAAGACGTTCGAGAAGCCGTTCATGCCGGCGTCGAGTTCGAACGCAAAAGCAAATGGGTCGATGCGGTCGTGCTTTATCGCGACACACTTAAAAGATGGCCCGACAGTAACGAGTTAAAGTACGGTTTGCGTCGTGCTCGGTTTCACATGAATATCGACCGCCGGTATTCTGATAAAAGTTACCAGGCACAGTTGCTGAAACTTTCAGAGTATGAAGCATTGGAACTGTTGGATGAAGTCCTGTTCAAAGTACACGGACATTATGTCAACACGCTCTCTTCGACTTACTTCATTGCCCACGGCACCGAAAGTGTTTATTTGGCTTTGAACAACGAAGCGTTTCTGGAACAAAACAACATCTACACACGGTCGTTGCCGGAAGTTGCCAGCACTCGGCGTATGTTGTTTGATGAATTTTGGAACAAACCGGTTTCAAGTCCTGAAGCGGCCCGGAATTTGGTTTTAGAAATTGCCAACCGCTTACAAAAACGATTGGGAATTAAACGAGTTCCTGTCATTCTGGAATATGTCTTCGGTGGCTGTAACGCGATGGATGATTACAGCGGTTACCTGACACCAGAAAAATTGTCCGATTTGTATAACAACATCGAAGGCGAATTTGTTGGCCTTGGTATCGAAATGAAAGCGGAAGAAGGAAAAGGAATTCTTCTGGTCAATGTTCTTCCGGAAAGCCCAGCTGAAGAAGGAGGGCTACTGCCCGGCGATCACATTACTCATATCGATAACATCGATTGCCGAAACAAGTCGACAGATGAATCGGCCAGTTTGCTTACCGGTAAACAGGGAAGCCGAGTTTACATTCGCTGGGTATCAAAAAATAATCCGGAGAGAGATGCCTATTTCACTCGCCGTGAAGTAAAGGTAAAAAGTATTCCCATTGTGAAAATGATCGATTCAAATAATGGAATCGGGTACATTCGCATGGCTGGTTTCCAACGAACAACTTCTGCCGAATTCGACGCCGCGATAATGGCATTGAAAAATCAGGGAATGCGGTCTCTCATCTGGGATTTGCGTGGAAATCCGGGAGGCTTGTTGACCGCAGCAGTCGAAGTTCTTGACCGCGTGATTGACAAAGGCATTCTGGTTTCTACCAAAGGCCGAACACAAGATCAAAACTGGAAGTACACGGCTCATTCACCCGGCACATTGAATGTTCCAATTATTTTACTTGTCGATGGGAACAGTGCCAGTGCGAGTGAAATTGTCGCTGGGGCATTCCGGGATCATCAACGAGGTAAAATTGTTGGTCGCCAGTCTTACGGGAAGTGGTCGGTACAAAGTATTTTCCCTGTTAACCACAAATGTGGGTTGCGATTAACAACAGCGAAGTTCTACTCGCCCGATGATCACAACTACAGCAAAATTGGCCTGGCACCGGATGTTCTTGTGAAACGAGATCCCAAAGATTATCTGCACGTGACCAGGAAATCTATCGAAACCGATGCCGACGTCTTGAAGGCAATCGATTTATTTCGCGGCAATACTCAATTGTCACGAAATAATTGAGCCGCGTAAGAAACCGCTCAAACGGTTCCGGTAAAGTTGAACATGACAAAAAAGCAGCAGGGACATACCTGCTGCTTTTGTCGTTTGGAGACACTTATTTGCAAGTGGTTTGAAGAGGCGTAGGGTACGCTGTGCGTACCATTTTCGACTTTCCCGGAAAGATAGCATTGCCATTGTAGCATATATTGCCTCGCAAATGCGGTACGCTGTGCGTACCCTACATCGCTGAAAAGTATTGCTATGAATACTTCGCTAGAAGTGGAGCAATGACCTGCTGCGGGACGAACTGCTTGAGTTTGCTTGCTGCGGTCCCTCGCCCCATTTTGGCGATCTGTTTAATGAGCGAACTCGAAATATGCGAATACTGCTCGTTTGCCATCAGGAAAATCGTTTCGATATCCGGGGCCAGGGTGCGGTTGGCAAGAGTCATCGTAAATTCCGATTCAATATCTGACAACGTTCTGACACCACGCAGCATCACCGCCGCGTTTTGCTCCTGCACAAAATCGACAGCCAGCCCGGTAAAGCAATGCACGGTCACATTGTCGAGATCACCAAGGATTTCTTGCATTAACTCCAGTCGCTGCTGTGAAGAAAATAGAGGTTCTTTATCGGGGTTGATGCCAATACCCACACTGAGTCGCTTAAAAATCCTGGCCCCCCGGCGAACCACATCTTCATGCCCCAGCGTCATCGGGTCAAAGCTACCAACATAAATGGCGTGTTCGGTTTCAAGCATTTCTGTTTCCTGTTGGGTGCCACGGTTCTGTGAACCGTGCGAACGAAAATCAGGCGATCCTTTGGCGATAATTCTACCCCTTACGCATCACCGCTCACAGAGCCGTGGCACATGAAACGGTTATTTTACACAACAGCTTCAGATTGCTCATGCCATGAATAAGATACTCACGATGCCCCCTGCTTTGAAGCTGAAATAGATTATTCCGGTTCAGCCTGTCCACGAAAGATAGCACGATGTAACGGGTTTTGCCTGCTGGTAAACTGCTGATCTTTTACGGCTGGTTCAGTCAATGCGGCTGCCATCATCTGGAACTTGGCATCGATATCGTCCGCATAATGCACCAGTAATGCTTCCGGTGTATGAGGCGAAATTGGCGATCCCCATTCCGGCAAGTTTTGATGCGAAACAATCATATGTTCGAGTCGAAGTTGTGTTTCCGAATTAAAATCCTCCATT
>JAJRTM010000551.1 GCA_024278285.1 Planctomycetota bacterium | reverse complement strand
CCATGATTCCCGACTGGTTCGCAGCGATTGAAAATGCGTACCGAATTCTCAAGCCGGGCGGCGTAATCGGAATCGTCGATTTTTACGTCGCGAGAAAGTACCCCGCAGAAGGGATGCGCAAACATCCCTGGAGTACACGAACTTTCTGGACAACCTGGTTCGCGATGGATAACGTCTTTTTGAACGGCGACCATCTTCCATTTTTGCTCAGCAAATTTGAACAACTGCGGTTAGAAGAACGACGCGGAAAAGTCCCCTTCATGCCATTCATCCGAGCACCCCACTACATTTTCCTGGGCCGTAAACCGGAATGACCTGAATTGACTGGAGGAATAAAGGTGTCAGGAACCGTTTATTTCGTTTTTAGTATATTATCCTGCATTTATCTCGCTTATTCTTTCTTAGTTACCATTTTTTCGTGCAATTTGACTTGAAACGGTTCCTGACACCTTTAATTTGTCTTGATTGGAAGTACAAATAAAACGGGACGCACATGGCGCATTCATCTTGTGCCTGACGGCACCAAACCACTAAAAGTGGTCGGGCCACCCGCGAACCTTAACTTGGCTGGGGTTCACTGTGACTAATTTATATTTCATAATCAGGTAGCACGCAAAAATTCTAGATAAAACCGAATTTTATAGTACTTCAACAATTCACGAAAAGTCACTGGAAATAAAAGATTTGGAATGTTAAACTGAGGGTGTGTCCAGTGGGAATCTCTTTGCCCTTCTGGGAAAACTTGTAATCTCGTTGATTGAGCTGTTCTGGCTTCAATCTGTGCAAATCGTTGAACAGAATAGAATCTTCGGGTAGAGTCGGTAACGCCTTTCATACACTCAACCGGAAAGCACTTCACATGAAGAATTTGGCTAGGAACTTTCTATTTCTCCTTGCTGCGATCTGCCTTTGCAGTTCCTCACAACTTCTTGCTCAATCGAAAAAACCAAACATTATTGTCATTTGGGGAGACGATATTGGTACATGGAATATCAGCCACAACAATCGCGGCATGATGGGCTACAAGACGCCGAACATTGATCGCATCGCCAGAGAAGGCGTGGCCTTCACTGACTACTACGCGCAGCAGAGTTGCACGGCGGGTCGCGCAGCTTTCATCAGCGGATCAGTGCCTGTCCGCAGCGGCATGACCAAAGTCGGGATGCCTGGCGCGAAAGAGGGCTGGCAAAAGACAGACGTCACAATGGCTACAGTGTTGAAAAGCCAAGGCTACGCCACGGGTCAGTTTGGCAAAAACCACCAGGGTGACCGCGATGAGCACCTGCCGACGATGCACGGCTTCGATGAGTTCCTCGGCAGTCTTTATCACCTCAACGCTGAGGAAGAGCCGGAACATCGGGACTATCCGAAGATCAAACTGGCAAATGGGAAAACGTTCTTGGAGCAATTCGGTCCGCGCGGGGTGCTGAAGTGTCTAGCCAATGGCGAGGGAGGCCAAACCATCGAGAACCTCGGACCGCTCACCAAGAAACGCATGGAAACTATCGATGATGAAACCATAGCTGCCGCCAAGGACTTCATCACCCGACAGGCCAAGTCTGGACAGCCGTTCTTCTGTTGGTGGAATGGTACCCGGATGCACTTCCGCACTCATGTAAAGCCCGAGCATATCGGCCTTTCCGGTCAAGACGAATATGGCGACGGTATGGTCGAGCACGATATGCACGTTGGTGAACTACTTAAACTGATTGATGATCTCGGCCTCGCCGATAACACCATCGTTCAGTATTCCACAGACAACGGACCACACTACAATACTTGGCCCGACGCCGGTACCACGCCCTTCCGTGGCGAGAAGAATTCAAACTGGGAAGGTTCCTACCGCGTGCCTTGCTTCATCAAATGGCCTGGAAAGTTCCCAGCAGGTGTGACGCTCAATGGCATTGTATCACACGAAGACTGGCTGCCGACCTTCGCTGCCGCTGCCGGTGCCCCCAATGTGAAGGAAAAGTTGCTCAAAGGTGTGGAGTTCAATGGTCGCACTTACAAGAACTATATTGATGGCCATAACCTGCTCAACTACCTCAGCGGCAAGGTAGAGAAATCACCGCGGCAAGAGTTCATTTATGTGAACGACGCTGGCGAAGTGGTCGCCTTGCGCTATCAAGATTGGAAAGCAATTTACCTCGAAAACCGTGCTCATCAACTGGATGTGTGGCGAGAGCCATTCGTTCATCTGCGACTGCCGCTGCTGTTCAACTTGCGGCGTGATCCATTCGAGAAGTCTCAGAAAAACTCCAATACCTACCACGATTGGATGATTGATCGGGCGTTTGTGCTTATGCCCCTGCAGGCGATAGCCAGTAAGTTCCTCCTAACTCTCAAGGAGTATCCGCCCAGTCAGACGCCAGGCGACTGGAGTCTCGACAGCCTGGAAAAGCAGATCAAGCACATGACGCCTCCTGGAAAGTAATTCAATAGCAGACTTGCGCTGGGCTGTTAAAATATTGGGGTTGTGGGGTAAAACGTGTGTTCTTGAATGGGATGGTTTTTGTTCCCATGAGGCTCTCTTTATTTGTCCCCCAGGTAACGGTTAGGATGACCATGGCGTTTTAGGATTTCAAGCCTCCCAAGCACAAAATTATCGCTCTGTTGACCGCAGGACGAGAGAAGTGGAAAACGAAACATCACGCAGTCAAAAAGGCTTTTAAGCTCGCTGGAAATCAGGTTTGTGCGGTGACAAAGAGCCGTGAGAAATGGCGGGATCGCGCGCTGGAAGCGGAACGCCAACTGCGTTGTGTGCAGGTCAATCAAAAAAAAGAGACGATTGACCGGGCAGGCGAGGGAGTTTTAATTATTCCTCCGGTTCAAAAGTTGGTTCCGTGTGGATCGGAGGATTTAAAGGTGGCAGGAACCGTTTTTTTCCGTCCGCCCAACTTTTCCAGTAGATGGATCGGGCCAATTTCCATGCTGCGATCTATCGCCTTGCACATATCGTAAATGGTAAGCGCGGCGATGGAAACAGCCATCAACGCTTCCATTTCGATGCCCGTTTTCGCATGGACAGAAACCGTCGCAATAATCTTCACCTGATCGGGCTGCACCGCTTCGATTTCAATCTTTGTCAATTCCAGTGGCAACAGATGACAAAGTGGAATTAAATCAGCAGTTCGTTTCGTCGCCATAATTCCTGTCAGGCGTGCGACTTCAAAAACGTTTCCCTTTTTGAAATCATTCGCAGCAATTTTTTTGTAGCGTCGCAGGCTGCATCTGCACAATACCCTGTGCAACAGCAACGCGACAGGTAGCCTGTTTGTTTCCCACATCAACCATCCGGCTCGCACCTTGCTGATCAAAATGCGTCAATTCATTTGCATTATCCATCATTTGTACCAATATTCGTTTTTCAATAAGATGAAGAAGAAAGCCGTTTAGAGGTTCCCTCTCATGCAAAACTCTGTATTGAACCTTGCTAACTTAAAGTTCGTACAACAATGTGATTGCCACGCACTTCGACAATTTCTATTGGCGTATTCTCCTCGATGAACGGTCCTTCGGTGATGACATCGATAAGTGCTTCATCAAAACGTGCCTTGCCCGAAGGTCGCAGTATCGTCACCGCAACTCCCTGCTTGCCAACATGAATACTGCCTGCTTCACCTGTAACTAAATCGGGGTGAAGTTGCAGCGAACTGGTATCGCCCGCATGCTTACTGACCGGTGGCGTTAAAACAATGTGCTTCAGAATGGGGATTTTGGGCAGATATTTCCCAATAAACATCGATGTCACAATCACCGCCACAAGCGGCAAGCCGAGCGTAGCAAGAACCTTCACCATTTTTTGCGTATTGATTTCCGAACTGAAGGAATCAAACGTTTCGCTGGCAAGAATAAGGGAAGCAAGCATCAGTAAAACACCGGAGACACCAAAAACGCCAAAGCCGGGAATGACAAATATTTCCATCAAAATACAGGCGATTCCAATCAGAAACAGAACAATCTCCAACCCGGTCGCGGTCCCTCCCAGATAACGGCTCCAGAAAAATATCCCGAAGCACAAAACAGAACAAATCCCGAAAAAACCAACCATGAAATGCAGTTCAATATAGATGCAGATAATGGCAACAAAGAAGAGGAAGACGGTCATGCCTGGTGTGTTTAAAGTGTAAATCAACGAATCAACCCAGGTTCTTCCAATCGGCTCCAGTTCGACATCAGCCGGGATATTAAGACGTTCTTTGAGTTCATCTATATCTTGAACGACCGCTACTGCAACTTTTAATTTAACAGCCCGGTCATCTTGCACGGTCAGCAATAAATCCCTGGCAGATTCCGGCACCATTGGGCCTTTGATCCATTCTCCATTCGATTCCAGAATTTCGGCATCGCTCATGTACCAGAGACGTCCGGTATCTCGATGAGTCACTTCAAAAACTTCCAGATCTTTGAACGACATCGCTTCGAGTAATGCAACCGGGCGATTTTTTCGCTCTGCCAATGATTTTAACGTTTGTCGAAGAGGGCTGAGTAACTTTTCGGGAACGCGATCAAAGGCGCCATCGAAGCTTTGCACGATGACCCCTGCATCACCAATTTTTCCGTTCGGCCCCATGTAAATTTCATCGCAACCGAGCGCCGTGATTGCTGCTGAACTGATGGCATGATCCGGCACCCAAGCGACCGTGCGAATATCTTCGTCTTCCAAATCTGCGATCAAATTCGCCAGGTTTGTTCCCGACATCAAATAACCGCCCGGCGATTTAATTTTGAAGATAATGATCTGCGCCCCTTCTTTTTTGGCACGCAGAATTTGCCGTTCGATGAACGCTTCCAGAATGGGGTCAATCGTTTCGGTTACTTCAATCAACTTTACGACGGTCGATTCTTCTCCCGATAAACTTTCCTGCAAGCTTTGCGGATCGATTCCGTACGCATCGGAGAGTTCGGCTTTGGTGTCGAGTGTTCGTGATATCAGAATGCCCAACTCTCTCGCCTCTGCCCCTGAAAAAACGCCTCGCTGTCCGCGTTCCTTAATTGGTTCTACATTGATAATGGAAAGCTGATTGTCTCGCAGCGTTTTTAATTGTTTTTGTGTAGCAACAATTTTTTCTTTGACTCCCCCTTTCTTTTCGATAGTCGCCAGCAACAGCGCCACATCGGGATTCAATAAGCCTTGCACCAGATCGACACTAAGCTTCAAATTGTGTCGTTTTTTTACGATGGAAAGAACATCCGATTCTTCATCGGGATCGACTGCTTTGCCTCGTCCGATATCGCCGAACTCAGCATCTGGCTGCATCACTATTTCTCGACAGCCCAACGCAACGATGGCATTGTTGCCGGTGACTGTTTCAGGCACCCAGGCGATTGTTGTCAGACGATCAACCTTGGTTGATGTCAAAAACTTTGCCAGCCCATGCACTTGATGAAATTCACTTTGACCGGGGCGGATTTCCAAAATGAGAAAAGCAGGACGGTCTTCAGAAATGGCAAGTTCCTGCAACTTCAAAGCAGTATTTCGAACTTTGCGAAACACGACATCATCAACCGGGCTGTTCACCACTACATATCGAGCCAGAGGAACACTTTTTTTCTCT
>JAJRTM010000550.1 GCA_024278285.1 Planctomycetota bacterium | reverse complement strand
TATGGACCGTTTGATTGCGTCTTGTTGGCATGTTGAAATGAGCAAATGATCTTCGGATGAATGTGAAATGAGGTAATTACAGCTTTGGATAGGAGTGGAAATTATGAAGAGAAATCAGAGGGATACGGGTACATTTAAGAGAGCAAGATAAAAGAGATGGTGCCGGGGGATGGCAAAGCCATTGGAATTGTTCAATTCATTTGGTGCCACCAACAATCGAGTGGCACCATCCCAATCCCAACCGCCTGCAATCTTTGGTAATTTTTGACACCATCTTGGCATCCTATGTTGCCATCCCAATCTCAATACCAGTCAACAATAACTGGGAGACGACATAATGGCTTCAGATGAGTTCCAACCCAAGCTTGGGCGCATTCGATCAGTATCTGGTCGCAAAAACCAGAAATACCTCAATCGCATTGTTCGAGATATCAGGCGCACTGCCCAGCCAAGATCAAGAAGCGGCAGATCAGTATTTTCGGGAAGCCAGTCAGGGCGAGGATATTCGGTTGCAGCTTCCCAACGTGTTCGTAGTTTTCAGCCTGGACGTCGGCGCGTTATTGTCAAAGCACGGTTCACAAGAATCAAGAACAGCGATCTCGGCGCAGCGCGTGCACATCTGAGATACATCCAGCGTGATGGCGTCACCCGTGAAGGAGAGCCTGGCGAGCTTTACGGGCAGGACAGTGATCGCGTTGATGGCAAAGCCTTTCTGGAAGGCACTGAGGACGACCGGCATCAGTTCCGTTTCATCGTAGCACCGGAGGACAGCGCGCGGCTCGAAGACCTTAAACCGTTCATCCGTGATTTGATGCAGCAGGCCGAAAGTGATCTTAGTACGAAGCTGGAATGGGTGGCGGTAGATCATTTCAACACCAGCCATCCACACACGCATATTGTTGTCCGTGGCAAGGATGAGAAAGGCAAGGATCTGGTTATTGCGCGTAATTACCTATCCCATGGATTCCGTGAGCGAGCCCGTGATTTGGTTACATTAGAACTTGGCCCGGAAACCAAGCATGAGCTGGATCAAAAAATTGACCGAGAAGTTCAATCGGAGCGGTTCACACGGATTGACCGGTCGCTGCTCGGGGATGCTGACCAAGGAATTCTTGCCCTCTCATCGTCAGCGCATCAAGATCAACAATGGCAAAGCCATCGTATGGGTCGTTTGCGGAAACTGGAAAGCATGGGATTGGCAAAAGAACTCAAAGCGGGTGTGTGGAAGTTCGAAGAGCGAACTGAGCAAGTGTTGCAGCAACTTGGACAACGTGGTGACATAATAAAAACTATGCAGGCTGTGCTGAAAGAAGCTGGTATTGATCGTGGTGCATCAGATTATTCTGTTTTTGACGCGAGCCAGCCTGGCAAGAAGATAACTGGCAAGCTCGTGGCATTGGGATTGTCAGATGAATTGAATGATCGTCACTATGCTGTTGTCGATGGGGTGGATGGAAAATTGCATTATGCCGAGATTGGTCGCCTCAGCAAGTACGATCCGCCGAGTAAAGATATGGTGGTCACCTTACGAGGCCAAGATTCAAGTAAACAGCAACAATCACAACAGACAATCACCCGTGTGTTCATTGAATCCCATGTACCGTTTCATGGTCTTGCCAGCGCTGATGGGGCAACTTGGTTGGACAGAAAACTGTTGTCGAAAGAACCGGTGGAGTTCCGCAATAAAGGATTTGGTACAGAGGCAAACCGAGCGTTACGTTTGCGGCAACAGTGGTTGATCAAAGAGGAATTGATGACGGAACAAAGTGGTCAGCTTGTTGCACGTCGTAGATTGTTGGAAACATTGCAGCGTCGTGAAGTGGTACAGGTTGCGGGGAAGCTTCAAAAGGAACTTGGATTGACATATCAGCCACTTGCAAGCAGTGAGCGTTTGAAAGGGCAGATCAATAAGACCATCAAGCTGGCATCAGGGCGCTTTGCGGTGGTGCAGAAGGGTAAAGAGTTTTCGCTTGTGTCATGGAAAAAAATTACAAAAGCACGAAAGAAAGGAGGAATTCAAATTTGATTCATACAATCATCCATTTTACAATAGACGGGATACGTATCTACTCTCCAAGACTGGACGCGATGAATATTTGGAGATACATTGATTATATTCTCGCGCCGCTGGCTGATTTGTCAGCACATCAAAGTGTATATTGATTTTGTGCTTAAGGTCACTGATTTATTGTAATTTGATATTGTTGGTTTAGTGATAGTGAACGCTATCATTCTTTTGGAAAGAAAAACGCCTTGAAAAGCATTGCTGTTTTTTACGATTCGTACGATTTCTCATTTGCAGAAAATATTGCCGACCGTTTAACAATACTTGGGTATAACCCTTGGCTTGCTGATAGAGATTCACGGTCTAACTGGGAAAGTGAAATGGAAGCTACAATAGGCTCTGACGATTGTGTCGGAGCGATTGTGATCTGGACCGAAAGCGCATTGAAAAATCAGATAGTTAAAGACGAATCAAAGCAAGTCGTGGATTTACATAAAACCTTGCTCAACGTCCTTGATGAACCGGTTAAAAAGCCTCCGGCTGGCTTTGGTGGAGCGCCAAGATTACCGGTTTCTAGCCAATTGGTAAATGAAGCATTGGAAAAAATTGAAACTAAAGTTAGGGAACTATTTCCAGATTGTGCACCGCAAAAAAGAGGCCTGCACCTGAATGGAAAATTTCTTTCAGCTCCCAGTATTATTCTCTCAGTGTCCTCATATGAAACTCAGATTGAACCTGAAGATTCCTTAAAACTTCTCAAGATTGCCAAGCCTGAAGCTGTTTTGATTTCTGCGTACGATTTACTCCGCCCAGAAAGAAAAGGGAAAAATAAACCAGCAATTCCTACTCCCAATGTTATCGACCAAATGCGTGAATCGGGTTCGATAATATTTTTAGATTCGGGCAACTACGAAGCAATGCGGTATCAAGACAAAAATTGGCAACGTAGCAAAAATCGTTTAGCCGAAACACTCGAATGTATTGAGGTGGATATTGCTTTCACACATGATAAACTGCCAAAGCCGTTGGCCATGGATACCCATGTAAATGTAGAGCAACGTGTGGATGAAATTGTTGCTGAATATACCCGCGACAAAACTATAATGAACTGCATGGTAGCGCCAATTATCCATGCTCCACGTTTACCAAAGAATAGATTTGCTTATAAAAAACTCCCTGAGATATGTTCGTCAGTTGTCCAATCGATAAGCCCGTCAATAATTGCCGTTGCCGAGAGAGAACTGGGGGATGGTATAATGACACGAGTGGATACGATAGTGAGGATACGTAAAGCGCTTTCGGATCAAGGTTCAACAACACTTCTACACGTTCTGGGCACTGGCAATCCGATCAGCGCGGCAATGCTATCAATGGCTGGGGCTGATTTTTTTGACGGTCTCGAATGGTGCAGAACTGCCATAGACGGTAAGAAATGGCGGTTGTATCATTTTCAACAATGGGACTTTTTTTCTTCTCAAACCGGCCTAATAGATTCAGCAGAAATTGCAGAACTGGTTGGTTCACAAAGTACCCCATGGTTTGTGAAAGTTGCGCTGCACAATATCGCATTTTTTATGCAGGCAAGCCAAGAAATTAACGAACATCATCACCGTGACGAGTATGATAAGCTTTTTGCATATAAGCTGGATTTGGAGAGCGAATATGGAAAAATTAAAGAAATATTGGGGAAACATTGAATGGCTCGGCTTATAGATACAATTGAAGAAATCACGTTGGATTTTGGAGAACGTTTTTCCGACAGTGGGTTTCAACCGCCTGTTCGCTGCACGGAAAGACTGGGCAAAATGATTATCAGCGCGGCTCTGGGTAGTGGTGTTCGATATGAAACTGCTGTTCACATTGCAGATATGTTACCCTCAAGGCCAAGTGAATACCAGATTGAAGCGGCCGCATCTCGCCATCGCTTCCCTAATCAAACAAAAATGCGCCTATTTTCTATTTTCGCGGATGAAAGTAAATTGCTAAAAATTGCGATTGATTGGCTTCGCTCACCTGCGAACGTTCGCGATGATAGAAAATCGATGGCTGATCTCGTTCCCGGATTAGGACCAAAGCAATCGAGTTTCTTATTCAGTATAGCAGGCTACGGTCAAAACATTGCAGTTTTGGATCGTCATATTCTTAGGTATTTGCATCTACTGGGCATCCTGCCAAATTTGGCTTTTCCGACGAATTGGAATAATTATGAAGCTGTGGAAGGTACCTTTTTAGAGTATGCTTCAAATCATAATCTACCGGCGGATGCTTTGGATGTAGCCATTTGGATAACGATGAAGGCTGCCGGGCGGGAGGTTGTTCCATGCGTGCAGTAGTTCTTATGTCAGGTGGCCTAGATTCAACTCTACTTGGGTATTTAGCCTTGGACGAAGGATATGAAGTTTTCCCTCTGTTCGTGGATTACGGGCAACTAGCGGCGAAAGAGGAGCGAGATCATTGTGTTAAAGTTATAGAAGGGCAGGGATTTAGGGAGCCACAGTTTGCAGAACTTCAAGGGTTTGGAAAACTTATCCCTTCGGGTTTAACAAATTCCAATTTGGATGTTGTGAAGGATGCGTTCACACCAGGGCGCAACAGCTTATTTCTCCTTTCCGCTGCTTCTTACGCGGCCACAATTGATGCGGAGGTTATTATGGTTGGGTTGCTTGATGAACGATATCATCTGTTTTCGGATCAAACTGAAGAATTCCTCAGTCAAGCAGAACGATTTTTAGTGCATTCTGTCGGAAGGGAAATTTCAATTAAGGCACCGCTTATGGCATTTTCGAAACAGGAAGTAATTGCGATGTCTGAAGCTCGTAGGTTGGGTAGCACATACTCTTGCCATGTTGGCGGAAAACAGCCTTGTGGTCAGTGTATTGCATGCCGTGAATTTGAAATAGGAGGTTAAAGATATGGGTGGTGGAGGTGGCGGCGGATATCGCGGCGTTGGTAATGTCGACAAGCTTCTTCAAGAAGCGAAAAACCGCTTGAAAGAATCTGGTCGGAAAAATGTGTTTATCAGTTTTGACTATGATGATGCAAACGAAGTTAATTTGCTTCGTGGCCAGGCCAAGAACGACAATTCTGACATTGAATTCAATGATTGGTCAGTGAAAGAGGCATTCAACAGTGAGAATGCAGACTATATCAAACGGCAGATTTCAGACCGCATTAAGCAATCTTCGTTGACCGTGGTTTATGTTTCTGACAACACAAAAAATAGTGATTGGGTGAACTGGGAAGTTGGAAAATCACTGGAGCTAGGTAAAAGAGTATTGGCGGTCCATAGTGGGGATTCCGCTCCTAAAAACCTTCCAGACAGCGTGAAAAGCAACAAAATTGAAGTGATACGCTGGAAAGACCTTTCAGATAATATTTAAGCAAGGATAACGGATGGCGCATATTACCTTCATTCACGGAATGTCAAATAAACCCGATAAAAAGACATTACTCAAGATTTGGAAAAAGGCTCTCGCAGACGCCCAAATACCTTTAGACTTGGGTGCTGAAGGCGTTACATGTGAAATGGTCTATTGGGCGGATGTGCTGTACAAAAATCCTATACTTGAAAGCAAATATGAGTCTGGCGATGAATCAGTAATTTTTGAAAATACCACCGAAAACTTACTTCCTGCTGGCCGACTTGAAGCCGACGACGAAACAGAGTCTCTTTGGATCAAGACAATGGAAAAACATCTTGGTATTTCCAATGGAATTGACGAACCGGAACAAGACGATACAATGTCTGCGGAGTTGGAACGCATTCCCCTTCCAGGGCCTTGGAAAGATGCTTTTCTGAAGAATTTTTTGAAAGATGTGCATCATTACCTATTTAACACTTTGTTTTCTCCTCGCCCTGGCGAAACCTATCGTGTGCAAGACGAGATAAGAGCGCGCTTTGTAAGCGCACTGAGATACGGTTCCAAAAAAGGCTCGCCCCATATTGTTGTGTCTCATAGCATGGGCACCGTTATTGCATATGATTGTTTGAAACGAGTTCCTGAATGTCCTCAGATAGATGCGCTGGTAACAATTGGTAGCCCCCTGGGCATAGACGAAATTCAGGATAAGCTTCATCCAGAATGGACAAGGAAAGACGGGTTTCCGCATGTGCGGGTCGAGGGGAAATGGCTGAATTTCTATGACAAACTGGATGTTGTATCTCGCCTCGATCCTAAACTTGCCAACGACTTTAAACACGCGGGAAAGGCCGTCGTTCAAGATGCTACTCAAACAAATGACGGTGCCTGGCGGCATGATATAAGCAAATATTTGAAAGGGCGCGAGGTTAGTTCTGGTATCAGCCGATTACTCGGGTTTATCGACTGATCAAAGAAAGGCAAAAAAATGGGAAAGTTAGAAGACCTAACCAAACGGCTTGAAGCTGCAGCTAGTGAGAATGATCCTCAGGAATTGAATCTTTCATGCGCAGCTTTAATATCTGCAATGCCAAAAGAGCCAGGAGCGATTGATAAAGAACTAGCCTGGCGGTGCCTTTCAGCCCTCAGGAAACACCGTCGGTTTGGGCACATGCGCCGGATTGCACAAGCTATCTTGGATGATGGTTGTGATGATCCTCAAATTTATCGCCAGTTTGCCCAGGCACTAATTGAAGCTGGTGAAACAGTACCCGCAATTGGAGTTCTTCAACATCAACTTGAAAGAGACGATGTCCCATTCAGTGAATGGGCGGAAATGAAAGGCATTCTCGGACGTGCCTGGAAGGACCGAGCAGTTAAAGTAAGGGGTATTCGAGATGATATTGCGGCAGTAGCGCTAAAGAATGCTTTTGAGCATTATCGCGATGCTTACAACAAAGATGATGCGCTATTGTATCAGGGAATCAACCATGTAGCTCTTGCGTATTGGGACCGTGGGCTTTCTCTTGACAAAGCAGAGCGCGACAAAGCACTAGCCACCGCAAAGAAAATTTTTTCTCGCGTAAAAAACATACCAGAAGATAAAAGACCACTTTGGGACATTGCGACTGCCGGTGAAGCACTTATTGCGCAGGGGAAAACTCAGGACGCAATCGGGTGGTTCCATAATTACGTGTCTCATAAGGACATTGACTCATTTGCTCTTGCAGGCACCATTCGCCAGCTCACTGAAATCTGGCAACTTGGGAACACACCAAATGGAGGTGCTCTTCTAACCCCAATGCGAGCAAAGCTTCTTGAACTACCTGGTGGTAGCTTTACCGTCACCAATCAGGAACTGGTGCAAATGGCCAGTGTCGAAAAGAGCAGTTATGAAAAAATACTGGGTAATGTTGGTGCAAAAACATACTCATGGATGAAGCAAGGGTTTGATATAGCGCAATCCGTTGCACTTATCCGCAAGAATGGAACAGGTTTTGGGACCGGATTTGTTGTAAGGGGAAATACACTTGACGACCGTCTGGGCGATGAACTGTTTGTGCTAACCAATTCGCACGTGGTTAGCGACCCGCCTAAGGAAGGCGCCGCCCGGCCAGACGACGTAACAATTGCTTTTGAATTGCAGAACACTGCGGAAAACAAAACGAAATATGATGTTAAAGAGGTTGTGTGGCAGTCACCACCAGATCAACATGATGCAAGCTTGTTACGTGTTGAGCCCGCTTTACCTGACAGCATTAAACCTATGAAATTTTCACCAAACTTGCCAACGCTCGATGAAAAAGAGAAACAAAAAATCTATATTATTGGTCATCCCGGTGGCGGTGATATAAGCTTTTCTTATGAGGACAATGAGCTTCTGGATTATGATTTGGAATTGGTAAATGCGAAAGACCGAACCGACCCATGCCGTATACATTATAGAACACCAACCGAACCGGGAAGTTCTGGAAGCCCAGTATTTAATGGAAACTGGCGAACAATCGGAATTCACCACAAAGGTGGTACAGCTATAGCCAAGCTCAACGGTAAGGAAGGGCTATATGCTGCAAATGAAGGGATTTGGATTGAGTCAATTCGGCGGGTCATGAAGAACCAAAACTTATGAAAAAGCTAGTGCGACAAAACGCTGATTTGGACTTAGACGACTACATGGGTTGGGCGGAAAGTTTTAATTTAGGTAACCTAACTGCCATTGTAAACGCTATTCGTCGTAGCCTTGAAACTGGCGAAAACCGCTGGTCAGGTACCATCCTTGCATGAAAAATGCGGCAATCAGAAAAACTTTCTTAGAATATATTCCCATGGTTCACATGCGGTGCGCTCCTATTGAAAATTCAACGAAACGTTTGTGTTGATTGGTCTTGCGCGCAAATAGCTGGCAGTCTGTTTGTTATCGAAGGCTGTCCAGACTCTGTTTGTATGATGGCCTCAATGTCGATTGCCCGGCAGGCTTGGGAAACAAGCCCCCTGCCGGTTGTAGGCGGTATCGCGAAGACTTCAGGTGCGCCTGCCCCACTAAGCAGCGCGTAATTGCCGTGGGGCGAAATTTCGAGATGGTCGCGTCTGTCTTTGAAACGTATAAAGCTGCCTGCAATTTCGGTCCCGGCCTTCACGTCAAAAGCGATCATCGCTTTAGGTGTTTTGACAAGCACGCGCGACTCGTCCGCAGTGAAGACAATATCACGGCGGCCATGCAATAGTTCCGTTTTTGGCAGGGGAATGATCATTTGGGTTTGCAGATTCAAATTTTGCACCATGATCCCGTCCTTCACCATCATGGCCATATACTCACCACTATCGGACACTGCGAAAAGCTCTTCACTGAATTTTCCAAATTTGAGGGCTGGCATCACGGCCAGTTCGATAGGCCCGTTCACTCCGACCTTATATACGCGTATGGTTTCGTGGAGTGCCTCTCCGTCAAATTTCGCTGTCCAGAAGTGCTTCGCGTCATGCGTAGTGGACCCGGAATAAACATCCAGTTTGCCGTTGTCCCAAATAGGTCGCATAGCGCCTGCTTCTATATCCCACCCGACAAGAAATCGTGACCACTTGTCGGCTAACACGGAACGCGAATCCGCCGAAAACCGTACTCTTTTCAGAAGCTCTCGGCGTGGATTTAGTTTGCCAAGCAACTTCTGCCCCTGGACAGAAAACAACTCTAAGGTTTTGCCGATATCCGATAAAACAAAAAAAAGGCTGCTATCAGGGGAAAATGAAATTTTGCTGATACGCGATTTGATGTCGATTGGTAAATTAACAGGCTTGCGTGTACTAGTCTCCCATAGTTGTAATTGATTCCGCCTCGTGGCGGTTATAAAGTATTTGCTATCGGGACTTGCAAGCATCGAACGCACCCTTACCGGCATTTGAATTGGTGGATGCTTTTCTTTTTGTGTTTCTGGGTCCCAGAAACGGATGACGCCCTTACCGGATTCTGAAATCAGTGTTTTTCCTCCGTCGACCACAAGGACAGTGTTAACATAGCCCTCGTGGATCATGCTTTTTCCAACCTGCATGCCTGTAAGGGGGGCATATAAATTTAACGTGCCGGCTTTTGAAGCAACTGCGGCCCACTTCTCGTTTGGGTGGAAAACAACGGCCTTTGCGCGGGTTAAGTCGACTGACCATCGGTTTGGTTGAGCGAGAGTGTCGAGTTGCCACAAACGCGTTGTGTTGTCATTACCCGTTGTAAGCAGTAGCGAACCATCAGCGTTGCTGGCGGTGGCCACGACTTCACCTCCAAGTGGGTGTACAAACTTCTCTAATATCTGGAGAGACGCACCTTCTGCCATGCCATCGATTACCCGCAGAACGGTAAGCTTGTTTTGGCTAACAACGAGCAGCCGTCGATGATCACCAAGGAACTGCAGATGGTGGATACCACCGTTGAAACGACGGGTTGTCGAGCTGGTTGCGCGGTCGCCAATTGCATATACCTGCACTCTGTCGTCGCTTAATTCTGCGGCAATAATACTGCCCCTTGAAGCAGTTACGACGCGATATAACACGTCCGGATAAAAGAGTGTGCCTGAAGCAATGGACCGTTTGGTCTCACCTATAAGACTTAGAGTCTGGGCTGCGGCGTCTCGTTGTTGTTTTGTTGTGGCAGTTTGATAAGTGCGCAGTAAATTCATGATTTCCTGTTTAAACACTGGCATTCCTGTGCGCGACTCCCGAACAGAAATCGCTCCCCTGCCCGCGATAATAAATAATCTGCCGTCAGCGATAAATTCCGCATTTAGCACTTCGGTCAGTTCCGTCTCATCGGTACTACCTAGGGCAATCGGGCCGCCGTCGAAGGGGCCAGCGAGCACGGCGCCACTTAAAGCGTCAACCAACTCGACCTTTTTATCGCGCAGTACGAGAATCCGGCTTCCATCGTCGGAAATGCGGATGTCTTTGGCATTCTGCATATTGCCGATGCGCTGACCCACGACACTGCCCGTCGCAGTGCTGACAAGAATTATCTCACTTTCATTGAGAAGTGCCATCAGTTTACCGTCGCGTGTTCTTGCGATCTTCTTTACTGTTGATTGCGATGGAATAGGCTCAAAGAGTGCTGCTTGCTTCACAAGGTCATAGAGAAGATAGCCGGTTGCTGTTTGAAGACCGACAATTGGCGCGTTGCCTTGAAAGAAAATGTGTCCCCCGCTCTTGCGGTTAGAAGGTGGGGAAAGCGGTTGTCTTGTTTTACTATCATAAACCCGCACACCATCTTCCGTGATAATGAGTTTTTCACCATTGGGAGAGAGCGCAATTTGCTCCACATCGTCTTGCGTTTGCCATCGGGCTAATTCACGGATTTTGAACAATGCTTTTCTTGTCTTCGCCTTCAAATCCGGCAAACTTGGTTTATCCAGATTTGCCATAACCGGCCAGGCTTTCAGCAGTAAGGCGGTGCCATCCACATGATGGCCGCTCGATATGCGCTCCTCGCCCACTGCAACCAACCGGTGTGCTTCTTTAATTGCAACCTGCTCTTTTGCTTTTTGGATCAAAAAGTTCCCGCCCATTATCACTGCAAGCAGCGCCACTGAGGCAGTGGTGATCCTTTTGCGCGTGCGTTTGGCCTCTTCTAGCGTAAGCTTTGGCATGTCTGCCATTGCAATGCCATGCAGCGGCCCGACGATCTTCAGGATTTCCCTCGTCAAGAAACTGCGTTTTACAAAACGCCGGAAGATGCTCTTATTGAAGGCGCGGATATCAACGATCTGGGCATTCGGCATATTTTGCTTGAAGAAGTCCGGCAGCGGATCATCGAAGCCGCCGAGCGCACGAGCCACTATTACGTTGTCAGGATTAGGACCCGCTTGAAAGTCTTCAAGTTCACGCAGCACCCAGTCATTTTCAGGTCGCGATTTGACGGACTCGGGCGTTGCTATGAAGATTAGCCAATTAGAACTCTTGAGACCTTTACTAATCGTCTCCGTGTAAAAATCAGCAGCGCCGCGTTCGTAGGATTTGTCGTGAAAAACTGTTAGTTTTCTTTGATCTTTGAGGCGCAGTGACCTTGGAAGCCTGTATGAAAGAATGGCTCGTCGCAATCGCTCCGCGGCGACCCGTCCGTCGGAACGACGATAAGAAACAAAAGCATCAAAGGAGGTAGGCATGTCTCATTTCCCTTCACAGCCGACAGAAATTCATCGCCAGCTTTACATTACTTTAGATCTGACAATACTTCACGTACGAAATTCTAGGGTGTGGACTCAATTCAGCCAGCACCTGATTGCAAAGAAGTTTAGCATGGATAAGAAGTTTATGGCTTTCTTTTCGAAGCGTGTTGCCAGCCTTCGCATATCTTTCATCTTACAGAAGAACCGCTCGACAATGTTGCGCATGGTATAGAGGTTCTTGTCGTGCGGTATTGGCATGCGCGCATTGCTCTTTGATGAAATGACGGGCAGTGCGCCCTCATCGGCGATCTGTTGTCTGATTTTGGCACTGCCATAAGCCTTGTCAGCAACGATGGCGAGCGGTGGGGTTTCCCAGTCAAGGAAGGTATCCATCATCTGGCTGTCATGCAGTTGACCACCGCTGATGGCCGTCCCTTAGCGTCTACAGCCGCGTGAACCTTACTTGTGCGACCGCCGAGTGAGCGGCCAATACCTTCCGCCAGTTCCCCTTTTTTGACCCAGCCGCCACACGGTGAGCCTTGACGATTGAAGCGTCGATAAAGATCAGGGTATCTTCGCATTCTTGCGCAAGTGCCTCAAATATCCCTCGCCAGACACCGCGTTCGCCCCACCTGATATATCGATTGTAAACCGTGGTTCGTGGGCCATAACGTTCTGGTAAATCGCGCCACGGCGCACCAGTCCGCAATATATAAAAGATGCCGATCAGGATGTTTCTGTCATCTTTGCGCAACGGTCCTCGCCCCTGCTTGGGAAGAAGGGGGGCAATAATTCCTCAATCTGCATCGCTCAAATAAAATCGTGCCATAGTAACCTCCATATCTGGAAGCTTTGAATCTGATTTGCTAAACTAAATTAACAAATTGAATTGGGTTCACACTCTAGATGCGCAAGCGCTATATTCCGGCCGCTCAACCTCTTCAATAGATTTTAAATGCCATTTTTGTGATTTCCAAATGCCTCTGCTACCTGCCACTGCCATGCTCAGCGGAACGGTTGGCGCAGTCCTGTCTGGCAATAAGACGACTACCATAATGTCAACGCTGTTCTTCCAATGCTAAATCAGCCTGGTGGGGAATTTCGCGAAATATTTGATAGTTTGCTTATTCATTGAACAAACCGAGACTATCTTTTCTGCTCGCCGAACGAGTGGTGGCAAACTGCATGGTGGAGGTGGTGATCGTCACTTACTCGGTACTGTCATTATCCAAAATGAATATCCGCTTTCTCTTGGTAATAGGAATTAGGGCCGCGTACCGTTTAGCCCATTCAAACCAGAACTGCCGAGATTCACGAACGGCGGCAAAGGGCCGTGAATTCAACTGATCGATACAACACACTCTGCAAATCTTTCAGCTGGCGGTTGATATTGCGAGGTTTTCCGTGGCCGTTTATTGAGTTGTCTGGCAATAGCGCTCAGCTTCGCCTGCGAATGGGCTGATAGGTCGGTTCAGTGTGTCTGGTTGAAGGTGTAAAGCAGAAAATATTTTTCTGTGATTAAGCAGGAGATGAATCACGTAGCTTAAAGCCCTTTGCCAACAATGCCTTGTCGTTCCCATTGTCCCGCTAGTGCTTTGGCAATCTTTGTCCCGATTTGATCCGACGCTGCTCTCAGCGGGCTCACATCAAGATGCGCATACCGCTCGGTAGTTGCCGCCTGTTTGTGCCCCAGTAATGCACCAACTATAGGCAGTCCCATACCTGCACCTGCTCCGACGGAAGCAAAACTGTGACGAAGATCATGAAGACGTAGATCCTCTGCACCAGCATGGCGTCGGATTGCACGCCAGGGTTTGTTTAAATCTGCTCTTGGCTTATCTGAATACTCAGATGGAAAGACGTATAACCCGCGCCTGTCTTGACGTTTTATTATTTCCATTGCGACCTGATTGAGGACAACCGTTCGCGCACCGGTCTTGCTGTCAGCGAGAAAGAGCAAACCACGCTCCAAATCAACTTCTGGCCATGTGAGATTTAGAATTTCGCGTAACCGACAACCGGTGAACATCAGTAACCTGATGGTATCGGTGGCACCAATGGGGAAAATCGTTCTTTGGTTCTGAGTCTTCACCGTGTGTTTGGAGGTGAAACCATTTGCTGACAATTCCCATGGAATACCTTCGGTCTCTGCCAATCTTATTGCAGCTCCAAGACGCATGAATTCGTCTTCAGAAAGGTAACGAGTACGAGGCGTTTCTTTGAATGACTTAATCCCGTTCGTTGGATTAAATCCTTCTTCGACAATTCCAAGAGTCTGAGCGTAGCGATAAACAGCTGAAATCGTTTCAACTGTTCGATTGGCTTGTATTTTTGTACTACGCCCAATTGTTGAGTGAAGTTGCTGAATCTCGGCGCGGGTAATTTCGGTTAACTTAAGTGGCCCGATAAAAGGTATTGCATGTTTGCGAATATTGATCTCGTAGTTTTGTATCGTCGCTGGCTTGAGCCGACTGGTGGCCTCCTCATCTAGGTAGCGGTAGGCAAAGGTTTTGAAATCTGGAACCTTTCTTTCCTTTGATCGCTCACTTGCTGGATCAATTCCTGTTCTTGCAGCCGCTAGATATTCACGCGCCCTTTTGCGAGCCTGATCAGGTGTCATATTTGATGTGGCGCTAATCATAACCCTACGTTTACGGGTCAATCGTCCACCGGCGCCAACACGGTATTCAACAATGTAGTTCTTACTACCAGTTGGGTTCACTTTCAAACCAAAGCCCTTGAGAGACTCATCGAATATAAAAACAGGTTTGTCTGCAGGTTCACAAGCATCCACCAACCGTTTTGTAATTCTTGCCACTGCCATACAAATATCCTTTCTGGTAGCCACCTAGTAGCCACCGCGAAAAGAATTCGTAGCCATAGGGAGAAATAAGAAAGTCACTATAACATAGTAATATCAGTATGTTAATGCACAAACATCCAATTGAAGGAACATACAGAAATGGCCAATTCTTCGACTCATAACCTGAAGGTCGTAGGTTCAAATCCTACCCCCGCAACCAAATAAATCATTGAAATATGATGATAAAATGGATTGCCCTTTCAGGGCGATCTTCTACTTTGGTTCTCGTGTAACCACCGTGAACCGAATATCCAGCCAATTGTTGCCATAAACGGCCACTGCTTGCCGTCAGAGCAGTTGCAGATAGCGGTGGGGGCGATCCAAATTCTATAGTGCAGAGCATGATCTTTTAGGCATAAATCGACCCAGCATGCTAATGGCGGGGCGCATATACAGGCTTTTGTTTTCTTCTTCCCATTGCAAATAAAACCGCCTTTCTTTTTGCAATAAGGCTCAATAATCTGTTCTCTTTTCGTTCCAAGGAAGGAGGCGGCTATCCGGTGGCGCAGGAATTTTCTGACATCTTCCCCCTATGCGCTTCTTGCTCCCATGAAGCTATGGGGGCTGGAGTAATAAGTTTTGCCGCTTGTATGATTGGCGCCTAAGCAACGGTCCGGTTCTTTGGATTGGGGAGCAAAGGCAAAATGAACGTTTGCATCCGGGCGGATTAATACAATTTTGCGATCCGGC